>URVK01000007.1 GCA_900551305.1 uncultured Collinsella sp. | reverse complement strand
GGTGCGGCGCGATGCGCGAATGCCCACGCGCTCGAGGCCCAGGTCGTGGCTACCGCTCAGATAGTTGAGCGCGCCGACGACCGATTTGAGCGCCTTGGGAAAACGCTTATCGAACAGCGGGCACGCATCGACGGTCACGATTTTGCTGGGGTCGACACCGTGCATGCCAAGGCGCACGCGACCGTTGACGACGGTGGGCTCCAGCTCGATCTTGTTGCGGTAGCCCCAGTCGTCCTTGGTGTGGCGGATGGGCTGTACCAACTCATCGACCTGCTCAGGAGCGAACTTGCCGATGCGCTCGAGCGTGGAGCGCAGGTTTTGCTCCTTGGCGGCGAGCTGTGCCGTGCGTGAGAGATTGCCCCACGAGCAGCCGCCGCAGATGCCCACAAAGGGGCAGGGAGGCTGAATGCGATTGGGGCTTGGCTCCAGAATCTCGGTGGTACGGGCGCGCATGAACGACTTGCCGTCCTGTACGACCTCGGCCTCGACGGTGTCGCCTGCCACGGCGCCCTGCACAAAGACGGCCTTGCCGTTGTCGGCGTGCGCCAGACCGTCAGCGCCGTAGGTCATCGATTCTATAGTGAGCTTCATATCCCTGCCTGTCATTCGCGTTGTTGCTCGCACCATGGTAGCAGGGAAAAGCGCCCTGCATCCGAGGCTTTCCTCAAATGCGGGGCGCTTCTACAAACTGCTTCTACAAACGACTATTTCGTCTTGCCGGTAATGAGCGTCTTAAGACCCAGGCCAATCAGGCCCAGGCCCATGCGCACGCGGCCGGGGCGATGGCGCTCGATGGCCTTGGTCTTGCCGGCGGGCTTATCGCGACGGGCGCTCGTCTCGGGTGCGGGCTTGGTGACCTGCGGCTCGGGCTGAGGTGCAGGTGCAGGCTCGGGCTCAATGACGGTCGCCTGGACCTTCTGAACCTCGGGTGTGGCCGGCTGCGGTTTGGGCTCAGGCTGGGACGCGGGCGCGGGTTCTGCCTTGGCGGCCGCCTCGGCGTTGCGATAGGCACGCTCCAGCAGAGCTTCCTGCGAGTTGAAGGGCTTCTCGCCCTCTCTGCGCTCCACGGGAACCCAGGTGCCGTCACTCGTCAGGCTGCGTGCCTTCACGTTGTCGCGCAGCTGCATGCCCATGTACTCGTGCACCAGGGCGCGGCAGGTGGGGTCGAGCACGGGGAAGGCGATCTCCACGCGGTGCTCGGTGTTGCGCGTCATCATGTCGGCCGAGCTCAGATAGATCATGTCCGAGTCCACGCCAAAGGCGTAAACGCGCGCATGCTCCAAAAAGCGTCCGACGATAGAACGGACATGCACGTTCTCGGTCTTGCCCGGAACGCCCGGCTTGAGGCACGAGATGCCGCGGATGATCATGTCCACGCGAACTCCTGCGCACGATGCCTCGGCGATCTTGTCGATGACCTCGCGGTCGGTGAGCGAGTTGAGCTTAAAGAACACACGGGCGGGCTCGCCAGCGAGGGCGCGCTGGATTTCGCGATCCAGGCCGCGCATGATGAGCGGCTTCAGGCCGACCGGCGCCACGCCCAGGAAGCGGTAATCGCCGCGCAGGTTGCCCAGCGACAGATTGCGGAAGAACAAGTTGGCGTCCTCGCCGATGCCGGGATGGGCGGTCATGAGCATAAAGTCGCTGTAGAGCTTGGCCGTCTTCTCGTTAAAGTTGCCGGTGCCCAACAGCGTCAGGCGTGTAAGCGCCATGCCCTCGCGATAGGTGAGCTGGCAGATCTTGGAGTGGCACTTAAAGCCTTCGGAGCCGTAGATGACGGTGCAGCCTGCCTCTTCCAGACGCTCGGCCCACTCGATGTTGTTCTGCTCGTCGAAGCGGGCGCGGAGCTCCATGAGCACCGTGACCTCTTTGCCGTTCTCGGCGGCATCGATCAGCGACTCGCACAGGCGGCTCTGCTTAGCCACGCGGTAGAGCGTGATGCGCAGTGAGATGCACTCGGGGTCGTAGGCGGCCTCGTGCACCAGATCCAGGAAGGGGTTCATGGCCTCATAGGGATAAAAGAGCAGCTTGTCGTGCTGAAGTACCTGCTCGCGGATGGAGCGGGCCATATCGATGGTGGGGTTGGACTGCGGCTTAAACGGCGTAAAGAGCAGCTCGTTGCGCAGGTGCTCGGGAATCTTGCCCTCAATGCCAAAGACATAGCCCAGGTTGAGCGGGATATCGCAGGTAAAGACCGAGCGGCGCGAGAGCTCGAGCGCCTTGCGGATAGTTTTGAGCGTTGCTTTTTCGAGTGAGCCCGAGACGGCGAGCACTACCGGCTGCAGGCGTAGGCGCTTCTTGAGGATGCGCTTCATATGCTGGCGGTAGTCCTCTTCCTCCTCGACGCCCTCGCCGTCCGGATCGATGTCGGCGTTGCGGGTGACGCGGATGAGCGCGCGGTCGAGCGGCTTATAGGAGCCAAAGCAGCTGTCCAGGCAGGCGAGGATGACGTCCTCGAGCAGAATGTAGGAGTAGGTGCCGGTGGGCGAGGGGATCTCGACCACGCGGTTCATCGAAGCGGGAATCTCGATCAGGCCCAGCAGGCTTTCCTCGTCGGTGACGCCGTCCAGGCCGCACGCCAGGTAAAGTGCGCCGTTGCGCAGGTTGGGGAAGGGGTGGCGCGGGTCGATCACCAGCGGTGAGATGACCGGCGACACGTAGGCCTGGAAGTAGCGGGTTACAAAGGTGCGCTCCTCGGGCGTAAGCGAATCGACACGCGCGCGGTGAACGCCCAGGGTGTCGAGCTTGCTCTCGATGTTCTTAAAGATGGACTCCCAACGGGTAAGGAGCCCGGGCATTTCGGCCATGACGGCATCGACCTGTTCGGAGGCGGTCATATTGCTCTTATTGTCGACAGGCTGTTTTTTGAGCTCTGCCAGATCGGACAGGCCACCCACGCGTACCATGAGGAACTCATCGAGGTTTGACTCGAAGATCGAGACGAACTTAAGGCGCTCGAACAGCGGCACGGACTCATCAAAAGCCTCGTCGAGCACACGGTTGTCAAAGCGTAGCCAGCTGAGCTCTCGGTTCTGCGTGTACGAGAAGTCGCGCGGCGGTTTGCGCAGCTTTGCGGCCTTTTGCTTCTTTTCGATTTTGCTCGGCATATGCATCTGTCCGTTCAGTCCCCGCGGGGGACGGTAGCCTAACACTATTCACTATTGTCTCAATTTAGTCGACTTGTGGCACGGACGTATTGTGCGAACGGTATCTTTACCTACTTCTTACGCTGTCAAGCATGCAACTAACTGTACGACTCGTTTTGAAAACAATCTATATCCATACTCAACTGGTGAGGATGTATGAATAAGAATGATTGCGAGCTGAATATAATCGAATCCAAATCGAATCGCGGACAAACGACATATATATGCAGAAAACCGTTTTAGCTATGCAATTCCTAAACATGAAAATATTTGTGCAATCTGGCTTAATTCCTTAGAAAAAAGAACGTTTACCTTTAAAAACCTGCTTTAGAAAACTGAAGTGCATCATGGGGGAATCATATGCGATATACCGTTCATCGCACTTTGCTGACCGTTCGGGGGCGAGGTGGAAGTATGGACTGATTTTGGATATAAATATGTCGTCAGCAATAACGCCTCACACGGAGGGGCGCTAACGAATCGGCCCTGACAGGGGCCCGAAAGAAAGGTAGGAGGCCATGACGAAAGGTCTGCACGTGCCTTCCGAGATCGGCAAGCTCAGGAAGGTCTGCCTGCACCGTCCCGGCGACGAGCTCCTCAACCTGCCGCCCGACGAGCTCGAGCGACTCCTGTTCGACGACGTCCCGTTCCTGGAGGTCGCACAGCAGGAGCACGACACCTTCGCCCAGATCCTGAGGGACCAGGGCGTGGAGGTCCTCTACCTCGAGAACCTCGTCGCCGAGGTGTTCGACCAGGTCCCCGGCGCCCGCGCCGAGTTCACCGACCAGTACATCGCCGAGGCCGGCATCCGCGGCCAGCACATGCCGCAGATCGTCCGCGAGAAGCTGGACTCCATCGAGGACAACCTCGAGTTCGTCAAGAAGACCATGGCCGGCATGACCAAGGCCGAGATCGACCTGCCCCTCACGGCGTCCACGACCCTCGACTCCCTGGTCAACTCCGAGTCCGAGTCCGACCTGATCATCGACCCGATGCCCAACCTCTACTTCACCCGCGACCCGTTCGCGGTCGTCGGCGAGGGCGTCAACCTCAACCGCATGTACTCGGTCACCCGCAACCGCGAGACCCTGTACGGCAAGTACGTCTTCAAGTACCACCCCGACTACAAGGACGTCTCCCTGTACTTCCGCCGCGACTGCCAGTTCCACACCGAGGGCGGCGACGTGCTGAACATCAACGAGAAGACCCTCGCCGTCGGCATCTCCCAGCGCACCCAGGCCGCCGCCATCGACGTCATGGCCCAGAACATCTTCTGGAACTCCGACTCCAAGGTCGAGCGCATCCTGGCCTTCGACATCCCGGTCTCGCGCGCCTTCATGCACCTCGACACGGTCTTCACCCAGATCGACGTCGATAAGTTCACGATCCACCCCGCCATCATGGGCACCCTGCGCGTCTACGAGCTGACCGCCGGCAAGAACCCGGGCGACGTGAACATCCGCCTGATCGAGGACACCCTCGAGCACGTCCTGGAGGACGCCACCGGCGTCGACCAGGTCAAGCTGATCCCCTGCGGCGGCGGCGACCCGATCGCGGCCTCCCGCGAGCAGTGGAACGACGGCTCCAACACCCTGTGCGTCGAGCCCGGCAAGATCTGCGTCTACGCCCGCAACACCGTCACCAACGACGTGCTGTACAAGGAGGGCCTGGACCTTCTCGTCGTGCCCTCCGCCGAGCTCTCCCGCGGCCGCGGCGGCCCGCGCTGCATGAGCATGCCCTTCTGGCGCGAGGACCTCTAAGTCTTTCCGTTTCCGGTGCGGTCCCCCTACAGCCGCACCGGTTTCGCCCGTCAAACGGGCAACACTAATACTTACGTAATTCATTTTTTCGAAAGGAAACGAACCATGGGTGTTAACCTCTCCGGCCGTAGCTTCCTCAAGCTTCTCGACCTCACCACCGAAGAGATCGAGTACCTGCTCAAGCTCTCCAAGAACTTCAAGGACATGAAGCGCGCTGGCGTTCCACACCGCTATCTCGAGGGCAAGAACATCGTCCTGCTCTTCCAGAAGACCTCCACTCGTACCCGCTGCGCCTTCGAGGTCGGCGGCATGGATCTGGGCATGGGCGTCACCTACCTCGATCCCGGTTCGTCGCAGATGGGCAAGAAGGAGTCCATCGAGGACACCGCCCGCGTTCTCGGCCGCATGTATGACGGCATCGAGTTCCGCGGCTTTGCCCAGGACGACGTCGAGGAGCTCGCTGCTAAGTCCGGCGTGCCCGTGTGGAACGGCCTGACCACCGAGTGGCACCCCACCCAGATGCTCGCCGACATCCTGACCGTCCAGGAGAACTTCAACTACGACATCAAGGGCAAGACCCTCGTCTTCATGGGTGACTGCAAGAACAATGTCGCTCGCTCCCTCATGGTTGTCTGCTCCAAGCTCGGCATGAACTTCGTGGCCTGCGGCCCCGAGGAGTGCATGCCCGCTGACGACGTCATCGAGGCCTGCAAGCCCATCGCCGAGGCTAACGGCTGCACCATCAAGCTGACCACTGACGTTAAGGACGGCGTCACCGGTGCCGACGTTATCTACACCGACGTGTGGGTCTCCATGGGCGAGCCCGACGAGGTCTGGGCCGAGCGTATCGCTCAGCTCACCCCGTATCGCGTTACCTCCGAGGTCATGGCTATGGCCAACCCGGGTGCCATCTTCCTGCACTGCCTGCCCAGCTTCCACGACACCAACACCACGATTGGCGCCGAGAAGTGCGAGCAGTTCGGCATCACCGAGCAGGAGGTCACCGACGAGGTCTTCGAGAGCCCCGCTTCCAAGGTCTTCGACGAGGCCGAGAACCGCATGCACACCATCAAGGCTGTCATGTACGCCACGCTCAAGTAAGAGCATCTAGCATCTCGCTCGGGGTGTATTGCTGCACACCCCGAGCGGCTTTGTCTGGTAAATATCTCGCGTCGGGCGGTGGGCACGGCACGGAAGATCCGCTTCGCGCGAGAAAGTTAAATGATTTATGAAGGGGGGATGAGAACCATGACTGAGACCGCTAAGAAAAAGCGCGGTATGCCTTCATCGTTCACCATTCTTCTAGCTCTGCTGGCAATTGTTGCAGTGATTACCGTTATCGTCTCCGGCACGTCCGGCGGCGCGGTTACCGCAGCCCGCCTGAGCGATTTCTGCACCGCCCCGATCCTGGGCTTCGCTGACGCTCTGCCCGTCTGCCTCTTCGTTATGATCCTGGGCGGCTTCCTCGGTATGATGACCGAGACCGGCGCCCTGGACAACGGCATCGCCGTTCTGGTGCAGAAGCTTAAGGGCAACGAGATCATGCTCATTCCTGTCCTTATGCTCATCTTCTCCCTCGGTGGTACTACCTATGGTATGTGCGAGGAGACCGTTCCCTTCTACGCCCTGCTCGCCGCTACCATGATGGCCGCTGGCTTCGACCCCATGGTCGGCGCCGCTACCGTCCTGCTCGGTGCTGGCTGCGGCCGGCCCGGGCCCCCCGGTTAACCCGTTCGCCGTCGGCGCTGCCGTCGACGCTCTGACCGGCGTTGGCATTGAGGTCAACCAGTCCATCATCATCGGCCTCGGTGCCGTCCTGTGGATTGTCACTACCGCTATGTCCATCGTCTTCGTGATGAACTATGCCAAGAAGGTCAAGGCTGACAAGGGTTCCACCATCCTGTCGATGCAGGAGCTTAAGGACGCTGAAGAGGCTCACGGCAAGGCTGCTTCCGAGGTCCACAAGGAGGTCAAGCTCACTGGTCGTCAGAAGGGTGTTCTGATCGCCTTCGCCTTCACCTTCGTCGTCATGATCGTCGGCTTCATCCCGCTGGCCGACCTCAACGAGGGCGTCGCCAACTTCTTCGACGCTGGCGCTGTCTACGACGCCGACGGTAACGCCGTCGTCCAGGGCTGGTCTGCCCTGATCACCGGCCTGCCCATTGGCCAGTGGTACTTCGACGAGGCTTCCACCTGGTTCTTCCTCATGGCCGTCCTGATCGGTATCATCGGTGGCCTGTCCGAGAAGCAGATCGTTAACACCTTCATCACCGGCGCTGCCGACATGATGTCCGTTGTTCTCGTCATCGCCCTCGCTCGTGGTATCTCCGTCCTCATGGCTAACACCGGCCTCGACGTCTTCGTCCTCGACGCTGCCGCCAATGCCCTGGCTGGCCTGTCCGGCGTGATCTTCGCTCCCATGAGCTTCCTGGTCTACTTCGGCCTGTCCTTCCTGATCCCCTCGACCTCCGGTATGGCTACCGTCTCCATGCCCATCATGGGACCGCTGGCTGTTAAGCTCGGCTTCTCGCCCGAGGTCATGGTCATGATCTTCTCCGCTGCTATCGGTGTCGTGAACCTGTTCACCCCGACCTCCGGCGCCATCATGGGCGGTCTCGCCCTGGCCAAGATCGAGTGGACGACCTGGCTCAAGTTTGCCCTTAAGCTCATCGTCGCGCTCTCCGTCGTCTGCGCCGTCATCCTGACCGTCGCCTGCGTGTTGATCTAAGTACCCAACGGGTACCCCACGGAAACCTTGACGATCCTGTAAAGGATCACCTGGTCATCGTCTGTCCGGTGGGGTCAACCCACCGGTAGACTCCTACCTTTAGCCCCCTCCCGTTCCGTGCGCGGGAGGGGGCGCTTTTTTGTTCCGCGGTTTTACCAAACCGCGGAACCGGTCGACGCTGCAAACCCGCCAGAGCGGCAATCTGACGTTCAATCGTCGGGCATGGCCAAAAGGCCTATGCCCTCCTCTTTCACGTCACCTTGCTCACTCTGACGGGCTTTCGCTGACTTATGCTCCACCTGCGACGTTCCCCTTGTTGGTGCAGGGGGAAGCTTGCTCGCTCTGGTGCCCGTTCGCTGGCTTCAGCTCTGCCTGCGATGTTTTCATTGTTGGTGCTGAGTGACTTGTTCCCCGTTCCAAACGAGCTATCCCGGGTCCCCGGTGGTTGTGGTGAGCGTGTTTGGTTGGTGCCTGTTGATGGTCTGGGTATCGGGGAGGGCGGGCTCCGTTATAATCGCCTAGGACATTAAATGGAAACGGGACGGGAGCCACACATGCGCCAGGGTTTCGACAATGCGAAGTACATCGAGCTGCAGGCCGCTCATATTAAGGAGCGCATCTCGCAGTTTGGCGGCAAGCTCTATTTGGAGTTTGGCGGCAAGCTGTTTGACGACTATCACGCGAGTCGCGTGCTGCCGGGTTTTGAGCCGGACAGCAAGTTTCGCATGCTCAAGAGCATAGCCGATGACGTTGAGGTCATCATCGCGATCAACGCGAACCACATCGAGAAGAATAAGGCCCGTGGCGACCTGGGCATTACCTATGACGAGGACGTCTTGCGCCTGGTCGACCTGTTCCGCGGCAATGGTTTTGCTGTCGCGGCCGTGGTCATCACCCAGTACGCCGGCCAGCCCGCCGCCGACGTCTTCCGCAATCGCCTGAACGCGCTCGGCATTCCCGCCAAGTTGCACTATCCCATCGAGGGCTATCCGCACGACGTCGACCTGATCGTGTCCGACGACGGCTATGGCAAGAACGAGTTTGTCGAGACCACTCGTCCGCTCGTCGTAGTCACCGCGCCGGGTCCTGGTTCAGGTAAGCTCGCCACCTGCCTGTCTCAGCTCTATCACGAGCACAAGCACGGCACCGCCGCCGGCTACGCCAAGTTCGAGACTTTCCCGGTCTGGAATTTGCCCCTCACGCATCCGGTCAACATCGCCTACGAGGCCGCCACGGCCGACCTCGACGATGCCAATATCATCGACTCCTTCCACTTGGAGGCCTACAACAAGACCACGGTCAACTACAACCGTGACGTCGAGGCTTTCCCGGTGGTCCGTGCTCTGATGGAAAAGATCCTGGGCAAGAGCCCCTACCAGAGCCCCACGGACATGGGCGTCAATATGGTCGGTTTTGCCATTACCGATGACGATGCCTGCCGCGACGCTTCCAAGATGGAGATCGTCCGCCGCTACTTTACCGCGGTCGAAAATGTGCGCCGTACCGGCGTGGGCGATGAGCAAGTCGACCGTCTCAAGATTATTATGAAGAAGGCCGGCATCGATAAGAACTACTCACCGGCGCGCTCGGCGGCCTTAACCAGGGAGCAACTGACGGGAGGTCCTGTGGGCGCCATGGTCATGCCGGACGGTTCCGTGGTGACCGGTAAGACCTCCACGCGCCTGGGCGCCGCAAGTTCGCTCATTATGAACGCTCTCAAGCATGTTTCGGGCGTCGACCTTGAGCTTGAAGTCATCAGCGACGAGGCGATCGAGCCCATCAGCAAGCTCAAGACGCATTTCCTGGGCAGCAAAAACCCGCGCCTTCACACCGACGAGACGCTTATGGCGCTGTCGATCACCTCGGCTACGAGCGAGACGGCCGCTCGTGTCCTTTCGGGCCTGGAGCAGCTGCGCGGTTGCGATGCCTTCTTTAGCGTGATTATCTCGCCGACGGACGAGACGGTGTTGCGTAAACTGGGCATCAACGTGTGCTGCGAGCCCAAGTTTGAGCGTCGTGGTTTCTTCCATCGCTAAGTTTGAAGTACCGCGGTAATTGCATCGCATTTTGGCCGTATCGGGTTAGCGCCCGGTACGGCTTTTTGATCAATAAAGCGTCTATTTCGGTGAAAAATAGCCGTTTACCTGCCTAAAAACAATTTGGGCGGTATACAATAATCGTAACTGTTTCATCCTTAGCGGGATGCCGCATGATGGATATTACCTGCCATCGTGAGGTGTGTCGGTCGTGCACGGCGCGCTGGATGCTCGTGCTCGGTTAGAGGAGGCTGCCATGGCGGGCAAGGGTCGTGCGAGTGTCAACGATATGAAGCGTGTCGAAGTGCTGGTGTTGATGGAGATTGCCCAGCAATCCGAAAGTGGCGGGACATATGGCTTCTCGCGCAAAACGCTTGCGGAGCACGTTGGAGTGTCTCCGTATCGAGCCCGCGCCGCAATTGAGCGCTTGGATTCTGACGGTTTGATCGAGGTCGTTTCGCGTTATAGCGAGGATGGCGGCCAGCTTGCAAATGGCATTTGCCTCACCGAACGTGGCGAGTGGTATCTTGAGGGCGTCCGTACCGGCATGCTCGTTCAAGAAATGCTTGAGGACGAGGTTGCTGATCGATAGCAGCATGTAACCCTTGCCACAGCGACGCCGCCTGGGAAACCGGGCGGCGTTTTGTTTCAAGATTGAGAAATGCAATCGCACGCGAGAAAAATTGCGAACGGTCCGCGGCGCGAGTATTACAATGAAGACCCGTAAGATGTGGATAAACAACTTCTACGGGAAGCGCAGGTAACTCAATATGACCAAGCATGTGTTCGTAACCGGTGGCGTGGTTTCGTCCCTGGGCAAGGGTATCACCGCGGCCTCGCTGGGCCGTCTGCTCAAGTCGCGTGGCTACAAAGTAACGATGCAGAAGGCCGACCCGTATCTGAACGTCGACCCCGGTACCATGAGCCCCTTCCAGCATGGTGAGGTCTTCGTTACCGAGGATGGTTACGAGTCCGACCTGGACCTGGGTCATTACGAGCGCTTTATTGATGAGAACCTGACCCGCGATTCCAACTTTACGACCGGCGCCATCTATAAGAGCTTGATCGCCCGCGAGCGTCGCGGCGACTTTTTGGGCGGTACCGTGCAGGTGATTCCTCACGTCACCAATGCCATTAAGGACAAGTTCCGCCGCATCGAGGAGCAGACCGGCTCCGATGTAGTCATCACCGAGCTGGGCGGCACGATCGGCGACATCGAGTCGCAGCCGTTTGTCGAGGCCATCCGCCAGTACCGCAAGGAGGCCGGCCCCGAGAACGTCTGCTACATCCACGTGTCGCTCGTTCCCTATATCGCCGCCGCCCACGAGGTCAAGACCAAGCCCACGCAGCATTCCGTCAAGGAGCTCCGCAGCTTTGGCATCCAGCCCGATATCATCGTGCTGCGCTCCGACCACCATATCGATGACGCTATCCGCGGAAAGATCGCAAGCTTCTGCGACGTCGACACCGATTGCGTCTTTACCAACGAGGACTGCGCGAGCATTTACGATGTTCCGCAGCTGCTTGCCGAGCAGGACTTTGACCTGCGCATTTGCGAACGCCTGGGTCTGGATCCGCGTGAGCGCGACATGAGCGAGTGGAACGAGTTCCTGCGCAAACAGAATCACGCCAACCATCACGCCGACAAGGTGAAGATCGCCGTCGTGGGTAAGTACACGCAGCTGCCCGATGCGTACCTGTCGGTTATCGAGGCCCTGCACCATGCGGGCGTCTTCTACGATCGCCATGTGGACGTCCAGCTGGTCGACGGCGAGAGCCTCGACGAGCAGAATGTCTCCGAGGTTTTGGGCGACGCCTCGGGCATCCTGGTCCCCGGCGGCTTTGGCAAGCGCGCCCTGGAGGGCAAGATCCTCGCGGCCGAGTTTGCCCGTGAGCACAAGATTCCGTATCTGGGCATTTGCCTGGGTATGCAGGTGGCCGTGTGCGAGTTCGCCCGCAACGTCGTCGGCCTTGCCGGCGCCAGCTCCTCCGAGTTCGATCCGGACGGCCCGTTTAGCGTCATCGATCTGATGAGCTCGCAGGAGGACGTGACCGAGAAGGGCGGCACCATGCGCCTGGGCGCCTATCCGTGCAAGCTCGCCGCCGATACCCTTGCTCGCGAGGCATATGGCGAGGAGCTCGTCTACGAGCGTCACCGTCACCGCTTTGAGTTCAACAACGCCTTCCGTGACCAGCTCGAGGACGCCGGTTTGGTTATCTCGGGTCTGTCGCCCGACGAGCGCCTGGTCGAGATGGTCGAGCTGCCGCGCGACGTGCATCCGTGGTATGTGGCAACCCAGGCTCATCCCGAGTTCAAGAGCCGCCCGACCAACCCGCAGCCGCTGTTCCGCGAGTTCGTGCGCGCTTCGATCGGCCAGCACGAGGGTGTCGACCGTCTGCAGGTGACGCCCATGAACCTCGCTACGGACTAAGGGTGCCGGCGAATAAGGAACATACCGAAGCTACTCCCTCGTCGCTCGCCGTGGCGGCGGGGGAGTATCTCGATTACCTCGCGGTCGAGCGGGGTTTGGCGCGCAACACGATTGCGGCCTATCGTCGTGACCTGACGACGTACTGCGCCTATCTGGAGCGGGCGGGTATTGTGTCTTTTGAAGAGGTGACCCGTCAGGTCGTGGAGGGCTTTGTTGCCGACCGTCGCGATGGGGGCTATTCCGATGCCTCGGTGGAGCGTGCGCTTGCGGCCGTGAAGGGCCTGCATGCCTTTTTGGTGCGCGATGGGGCTGTAGCCCAAAATCCAACGGCGGCGTTGCGCCTGCCTAAAAAGGCTGAGCGTTTGCCGGAGTATCTATCGGTGGAGGATGTCTCGGCTCTGCTCGATCAAGACTTCCCCGAGGGCGAGATGGGCTTGCGCGACCATGCCATCTTGGAAGTGCTCTACGGATGCGGTTTGCGTGTGAGCGAGTTGGTGGGGCTCGATGTGGGCGATATCCATATTGACGATGGCTTTGTACTCGTTCGCGGTAAGGGCTCAAAGGAACGCCTGTCCCCGCTGGTGGGAAGCGCGGCGCGAGCTCTGATGCTCTATGTAACTGAGGGACGTTCTCGCTTGGCGGCCCATGCCCGCGGAACCGAGACCTCGGCGGTCTTTTTAAATAAGAACGGACGTCGCCTGTCGCGCCAGGCCGTGCATGCGATATGCGAGCGGTATGGGCGTCAGGTGGGGCTGGTGGGGCTCCATCCCCATACCTTGCGCCACTCCTTTGCCACCCACATGCTCGCGGGCGGTGCCGACCTGCGTGTGCTGCAGGAGATTTTGGGCCATGCCGATATTTCGACCACGCAGGTCTACACGCATGTCGACCGCACGCAACTGACCGAGGTCTATCTGGCGGCCCATCCGCTGGCGCATCGTTAACACATCGCTGGCCTGCATATTTATAGGTATTTGGGGACGGGCCCCAGATTGCTGCGGCGTGCTTTTGCGCGCGCATGGGCAATCTGGGGCCCGTCCCATTTTTCGCCACTTGTCGTCGCGGTGGTGGGCCGCACGTGCCTTGGGTGGGGGAGTTTGGGGGCGATGTGAACGCCATGTAAAAGGACGCAAAAATCGCCTCAAGGTCAACTTGAAGGTTGAGGTTGAAAGGCGGGGTGCCACAGGTGGCATCCCGCCTTTGCTGTAAACACAACATATTGTGTTTTCGAACATATGCTCGGGGGTGTTTTACAACATATTGGGGGTGGAATGGTGGGGCGGGGTGGGGGAGGGGGTGGGGAAAGGTGTTGAAAAATGGGGCGGTTCCCCATATTATTGATGACGTCGACAGGCGGGGTGGTTCCCCGCGTACGTGCCATCTGAGTAACCGAGGGGAGGGCGCACATGGGAATGACTGGTGCATACGAGCGCAATCTCGATGCAAAAGGTCGTCTATCCCTGCCTGCACCCCTTCGCGAGGAGCTTGGAGAGCACGTTCGCGTGTTTAAAGCCCTGGATGTCGATGCTCTGTACGTGTTCTCTGCCGAGGCCTTCGATAAGTGGGTCGAAGGACTCTTCGCGGGTCGTGAGGGCCACGAGGGTTTTAACCCGCGTGACATTAATGACCAGAAGCTCATGAGGGCGATCAACAAGCGCACCACGTCGATGGACGTGGACAGCGCCGGTCGTATCGGTCTTTCCGAGTCTCTCCGCAAGCAGGCGAACCTCGACCGCGAGGTCACGGTTGTGGGCAACTACGACCACCTTGAGGTTTGGGATCGCGCCGCGGCCGATGAGGACGATGACGATGAGGCCCTGCTGGACCTCTTCTTCTCGTAAGGGCAAGGCACGGGTAACGGATGGAGCGTGGGATCTTGACACAAGAATATCGGCATGAACCTGTCATGCTCGGCGAAGTGCTTGAGTCGCTGCGGCTAAAGAGCGGCTCCGTTGTCTGCGATTGCACCCTTGGCGGTGCCGGCCATTCGGTAAAGATGGCCGCGCAGGTGGGGGAGACGGGCCTTTTGCTCGGCGTCGATCAGGACGACATGGCCCTCGAGGCCGCTGGCGCCCGTCTGGACCGCGAGGTTCCCGGAGTTCCGCACCAGCTGCTGAAGGGCAACTTCGGCGACTTGGACGAGCTGCTTTGCTCGGCCGAGGTGCCCGGGGTCGATGGCTTCCTGTTCGATTTGGGCGTTTCGTCACCGCAACTCGATATCCCTGGCAGGGGCTTTTCGTATAACGAGGACGCCCCATTGGACATGCGGATGGATCCGGGTAATAACACCTTAAACGCAGCTGAGGTCATCAACACCTATAACGAACACGACCTCGCCCGGATTCTACGCGTCTACGGCGAAGAGAAGTTTGCCTCGCAGATCGCGCGCGAGATCGTGCGCCGCCGCGAGCAAGAACCGATCGAAACCACCGGCCAATTTGTCGAGACCACCAGGGCGGGTATCCCGGCTGCCGCTCGTCGGCATGGCGGACACCCGGCCAAGAAAAGTTTCCAGGCCATTCGCATCGAGGTCAATCACGAGCTCGATGTGCTCGAACGAGGGCTTGATGCCGCCACCAGGTGGCTCAACCCGGGCGGACGTATCTGCGTCATCTCGTATCACTCGCTCGAGGACCGTATCGTAAAGAACCACTTTAAGGAGATGAGCCAGGGGTGCACGTGTCCGCCGGAGATTCCGGTGTGCGTGTGCGGCAACGTGCCGATACTCAAGGTCATCACCCGCAAACCCTTGGTTGCCCAGCCTGATGAGGTTGAGCGCAACCCTCGGGCGAGATCAGCCAAAATCCGCGTGGCGCAGCGTCTGTAGGCGCGACCGCGCGATATTGGACCTCCCGCTCGCACCATAAACGAAGCTTAAACACACTACCAACGTACTCGGGATGGGAGGCGGCATATCATGGGCTACAACACTTCAAGCGCAGCACTTGCCTATGATATGAACGCCATGCCCGCCTATCGTGAGACGCCGCAGGCCCTCGTTGCTCCCCGTGAGCAGCGCACGCCGCGCTTTGATGTCTACACGGGCGCGGGCCGTCAGGCAAACCAGGCGGTAAGCCCGGTTTTCATGAGCGTTCTTAAAACGTTTTGCATCATTGCGGCTATCTTCATGACGATCGGCGTCGCCCGCGTGGCACTCGCCGGCGTTACGGCCCAGGTGCTCAACAGCAACGCCGAGCTTACCAACACGCTCGAAAAGGCGACCGATGAGAGCTCCGACCTGGAGGTCATGCATTCGGTCTATGGCGCCGACACGCGCATTCGCGACCTTGCGGGCGCTTATGGCATGGTGGAGCCCAGCGAGAGCGTTACACTTGACTTTTCGCAGGATGCAGCCGCGGGCGCCAACGCGACCGCGACCGCTCAGTAGCAAGACGGTAGCTGAGTATGACAAATGACTATCGCCGCGGTTCCGATGGGGGCCGCGGTTCTGGACGTCCCTCGTCGCGGGGACGTTCTGGTTATCAAGGAACGGGTCGGCAATCTTACAACGCCGGGCAGTCCCGTGGCAACGACCCGGCGTCGCGACTTCGCGGCTCGGACGGCCCTCAAATGCATAACACCAGGTCGCGCAAGAGTTCGTCGACCGAATGGCTCACAGGCACGCCTCTGCCTCGCCGCAAAGCCATCATGGGCTTCATCGGGCTTGGTTTGGGCTTGGGCGTCTTTCGCCTTGCCGACTATCAAATTGTCGAAGCCGATAAACTGCGCGAGCGTGCCGATGCGCGCCGCCTGCTTGCACAGACCCTCTATGCCAAACGCGGCACCATCTACGACCGCAACGGTAACGTGCTGGCGTCGTCGGTCGAATGTCGCAACATCGCCGTGAACCCGCAGCTTGTCGAGGATGTTGACAAGACGGTGTCGGCGCTGGTCAAGGCAACTGGAATCGATAAAAAGACCTGCCGCAAGCTCGTCGAGTCCGATGGCACCTGGGTGTATATCAAGCGCCAGGTGGACGAAGACGATGCTGCGGCGCTGGAGAAGAAGAACCTGCCCGGCGTGCTTTTTGAGCAGGCCATGAAGCGCGTATATCCATACGGCAATCTGGCATCGCAGGTGCTGGGTGTAGTGAATGTAGACAACGACGGCTTGACGGGTCTCGAAAAGCAATACAACAAGCTTCTGACCGGCACGAATGGTACCCTCGTACGCGAGCGCGCGAGGGACGGCAGCTATATCGCGGGCGGTGCCTATAAAAAGGTGGCTGCGGTCGACGGCGTTGACATCGTGACGACGCTCGACGTCAATATGCAGCGAGCGGCTGAGGATGCTTTGGCGGAGGCTGTCGAGAAGACAAAGGCCAAGAACGGCTCGGCTTTGGTCACCGACCCCACGACTGGTGAAATTCTCGCCGCCTGCTCGTACCCGACCTACGACCAGACCGATCTGGAAAACGCCAAGACCGAGGATATGAACTTGCGCCTGGTCACCGACGCCTACGAGCCCGGCTCGGTCTTTAAGACGCTCGTGGCGGGCGCCGGCTTCGACTTGGGCGTCGTGCGATCGAGTACGTCGTTTGAGGTGCCGGCGAGCATCAAGGTGGGTGACGATACCGTCACCGATGCCGACAAGCGCGACTATGCCATGACCATGGATGTGCGCGAGATGATGCGCCGTTCGTCCAACGTGGGCTTTGTCCTGGTGGGGCGCAAGATCGGTGCGGATGACTTTGCCGCCTATGTGGACAAGTGGGGCATAGGTCACAGCTCCGGTGTCGATTTTCCGGGCGAGAGCCTGGGCATCGTCAAGGAGCGTGACCAGTATGACGGCGCCACGCTGGGTTCGATGAGCTTTGGACAGGCGCTGTCCGTCTCGCCGATTGAGATCGCACGTGCCGTGGGCGGCATCGCCAACGGCGGCGTGATGATGACCCCGCACTTCTATAAGTCCAGCAAG
Source organism: uncultured Collinsella sp. (assembly GCA_900551305.1). Classification (GTDB taxonomy): domain Bacteria; phylum Actinomycetota; class Coriobacteriia; order Coriobacteriales; family Coriobacteriaceae; genus Collinsella. The sequence continues at coordinate 1,966 of URVK01000007.1, read as the reverse complement.
GGCGACGAGAAGGACTGGGGCGAAGGCGAGCGCGCGATTTCGGAGGACGCCGCATCCCAGGTGACATCGTGCATGCAGACGGTCGTGTCCGAGGGAACGGGCGTTGGCGGCGCGGTTGACGGCTATGACGTGGCGGGTAAGCCCGGTACGGCCGAACGAGCCGACGAGAACGGCGGCTACCTCAAGGAGAACTACATGTCGTCCTTTATGGGCTTTGCACCGGCACAATCGCCCAAGGTGCTGTGCTATATCACGCTCGACGGAACGCCGAGCGGCTCAGATGCCGCTGCGGTGCCGTTCCAGTCCATTATGGCCAACGCGCTCGACGTGCTGGGTATCCCGCACACGAAGTAGGGGGTTACAATCTTTGGGGCGTGGTTTGTTGTCCCATATGAGGGGTGTTCACATGCCCTGCACCACGCATGCGCGGCGCTGGGATACAATACGCCGATAGCATTATTAGGTTTACAGGGGAGCTGCAATGATAGAGATCGCCGTCAACAACCTCGCGGCCGCAACAGGGGCCCGAACCGTGACGGGAGAAGCCGATCAGGTATGCCGCGGGTGCGTTATCGACTCGCGCCAGGTCGAGGAAGGGACGATTTTTGTCGCCTTTCCCGGTGAAAACGTCGACGGCAATGATTTTGCTTCCCGTGCCGTCCAGTCGGGTGCCGGCGCCGTCGTGATGATGCGTGAGCCCGAGGCCGAGCTGGTCTCGCTGGCGCAGGACAAGGGCTGTGCCATCTTGCTGACCGATGATCCCGAGGAGTTTCTGCTGCGTTTGGCGCACACGTACCGTCTGGAGCTTGGCTGCCTGGTCGTTGGTATTACCGGTTCCATCGGCAAGACGACGACCAAGGACGTGCTCGCCGCTGTGCTCGCCAAGCGCTATCGTGTCTGGGCCACCAAGGGCAATTTCAATAACCTGATCGGCATGCCACTCACGGTGCTTTCCGCTCCGGCCGATACCGAGGTCCTGGTGCTCGAGATGGGCATGAACCATTTCCACGAGATCGAGCGCCTGTCCCAGTCCGCCAATCCCAACCTTGCCATCGTGAGCAAGATTGGTACCTCTCATATCGGCATTTTGGGTAGCCGCGAGAACATCGCCCGCGCTAAGGCCGAGATTGTCCAGGGTATGTGCGCCGCTGGCGACTTCTTGCCGCTGCTGGTTTTGGGCGGCGAGGACGACTTTACGCCGTTCATTCGCGATACGTTCGCCCAGCCTGCTGGTATCGACGTGATGCTGGCCGGCGTCTCGGACGATGATGAGGTCCGTGCCCGCGACGTTCGAGTTGATGACGAGGGCCGTCCGGTCTTTACGCTCGATTTTGGTCAGGGCGAGACAATCGATACCATGCTTGCCATCCCCGGCGTGCAGTCCGTCCCAAATGCCGTTAAGGCCGCCGCGGTTGCCTATCGCCTGGGCGTGACGCCCGAGCAGATCGATGCTGCCTTTAGGGGCCTCACGATCACCGGTCACCGCCAAGAGATCAAGCGCGCCAAGAGCGGTGCCCGCGTCATCGACGATTCCTATAACGCCAGTGCCGAATCCATGGCTGCTGGCCTCGATCTGCTGTGCTCGCTTTCGTGCACGGGGTCTCGCATGGCGATCCTGGGCGAGATGGGCGAGATGGGCGATGAGGCTCCTCGCATGCATGAGCTCGTGGGCGCCTATGCCGCCGCCAAGAAGCTCGACATGCTGGCGTGCGTGGGTGGTGAGCTGGCCCAGCTTATGGCCGATGCCGCGCGCATGATGGGCATGGACGAGGACCGCATCCAGGTGTTCTCCGATTATCAGCAGGTGCTCGACCGCATGGGCGGCGCGCTTGAAAAACATGATGTTGTACTGGTCAAGGGTTCCCGTTTTGTTGAGCTCGACCGCTTTGTGGAAGGTGTGTGCTAGCCCATGTTCGGCAATCCCTCGTATCCAACGTATCAGGCTTTTTTGGGGCTCGTCGATCAG
>URVK01000006.1 GCA_900551305.1 uncultured Collinsella sp. | reverse complement strand
ACTTGGTAGCACTAATGTAAATATACCATGCTAGTTGACCCGACACTGGCTGGGTGTGCGCGTGCCTTTCCGCTTCTTTGGAAACCGAATCCCATTAGAAATGACGAGTTGTTTACGCTTCTTTTGGGCTCACCGTACTATCATGATTCGAATTGAGTGTGAATGATGATAGGGAGCGCCTATACATGATTGAGCTGCTCAGGCGTTTTGGTGGCAAGTTTCGCCGCTATATGGTGATTGGCCCTGCGTGCAAGCTGATCGAAGTGATCTTTGACCTGCTTACACCGCTCGTGATTGCCCAGATGATCGATAAGGGTATTGGCGCACACGATGTCAGCGCCGTTATCCACTACGGCATGGTACTTGGCGCCATGGCTGTGATTGGCATCTCGTTTACGCTTGTCTGCCAAAAGATGGCGGCGCTGACATCGCAGGGCATGGGCACCGACATTCGCGGCGCGCTCTACAAGCACATCAACAAGCTGAGCTATGCCGAGCTCGACCGCTTTGGCACGCCGTCGCTCATCACGCGCATTACCAACGACGTTAACCAGGTCCAGCTCGCTGTGGCGCTGGGCGTGCGCATGCTCATCCGCTGGCCCTTTCTAGCGGTGGGCTCCATGTGCGCGGCCCTTGCCATCGACCTTAAGCTCGGCATCATCTTTTTGATCTGCACGCCCGCCATTGGCCTGGTGTTCTGGGTTGTCATGGCGCGCTGCATTCCGTACTACAAGCAGCTGCAGGCAAAGCTCGACCGCATCGCGCTTATCTGCCGCGAGGGCCTTTCGGGCGCCCGCGTGGTTCGCGCCTTCGTGCGCGAAGATCACGAGCGCGAGCGCTTTGCGCAGGCCGCCGACGACCAGGCCAATACTGCCATCGCGGTGGGCAAGCTCTCGTCGATTCTCAACCCCGTCACGTTTTTGGTGATGAACCTGGGCGTGTGCGCCATCCTGTGGGTGGGCGGCATCCAGGTCAGCGTGGGCGAGCTTACGCAGGGCCAGGTCATGGCGTTTGTGAACTACATGACGCAGACCCTGACCTCCATCGTGTACGTCGCCAACCTGGTCGTGGTCTTTACCAAGGCGAGCGCCAGCGCGTCGCGTATCAACGAGGTGCTCAATTGCGTGCCGGGCATCACCGACGAGGGCAACCAGCCGGTCGCGCTGCCCAAGCCGGGCAATGTCGCTTCAGTTCCCGCGCTGAGCTTGAGCCATGCGAGCTTCTCGTTTGGCGCTGGCGCGGCCAATGCTGTCAACGATGTGACGCTGGAACTCCCGCTGGGCAAGACGCTCGGCATTATCGGCGGTACGGGTAGCGGCAAGTCCACGCTCGTCTCGCTCATCCCGCGCCTGTACGATGCGAGCACCGGCAGCGTGAGCGTGATGGGCGCCGACGTGCGCACCTGGCCGCTCGACCAGCTGCGCCGTGTGGTCGCGACCGTTCCGCAGCGCGCATCGCTGGTGAGCGGCTCCATCCGCAGCAACCTGACCTGGCGCGATGAAGCTGCGACCGACGAGGAGCTCTGGGCGGCACTCGACATGGCGCAGGCCAGCGAGTTCGTGCGCAACAAGCCGCAGGGCTTAGACGCCCCGGTCGAGGCGGGCGGAAAGAACTTTAGCGGTGGCCAGCGTCAGCGCCTGACTATCGCGCGTGCCTTGGTTGGTTCGCCTCAGATATTGATCATGGATGACTCCGCGTCGGCGCTCGACTTTAAGACCGACGCGGCGCTTCGCCATGCCATTCGCGAGCGCAGCATGCGCGGTGCCGCCAAGGGCGGGCTGCCGCTGACCACGGTGATTGTGAGCCAGCGCGTCTCGACCGTGCGCGATGCCGACGTGATCTGCGTGCTCGACCACGGCTCGGTTGCCGGCCTGGGCACACATGACGAGCTCTATGCGACCTGTCAGCTCTATCGCGAGATTTGCCAGTCGCAGCTGCGCCGCGAGGAGCTTGAGGGCCAGCGGGGGAGCACAGCGCCCGCGCTCGCCCCAGGTGCCCCGACCGCCCCCGCATCCGTCTGCGCAAAGGAGGGCTGCTAAATGAATCCGTACACTTCCTCCGGTTCGGTCGCCACGATGACGGCCAACGTGTCCGGTAACGATAACCTCAACGACCTGGGCGACGGCCCGCGCCAGCCTGGCGACCCCGAGCGCTATCCCGTGGGTGCGGTGACCCGCCGCCTGCTGGGCTATGTTCGCCCGCACCGCGTCTCGTTTACGGCATCGTTTGTGAGCGCCGCAATCTCGGTGATCTTGCAACTCTATACGCCCATCCTCATTGGCGAGGGCATCGACCTTATCGTCGCCGCCGGACAGGTGGACTTCGATGCGTTGCTGCCGCTTGTCACCAAGCTCGCGATTGTCGTCGTAGGTGCTGCGGCCTTCCAGTGGCTGCAGGGCTACTGCGTTAACCGTCTGTCCTACGAGACGGTGCGCGACATGCGCGTGGAGGCGAGCGACAAGCTCAGCCGCATGCCGCTCAGCTTTATCGACGGCCATGCCCACGGCGACCTCATGAGTCGCGTGGTCAACGACGTCGATCAGGTGGGCGACGGTCTGCTGCAGGGCTTCACACAGCTCTTCACCGGTGTTATTACCATCGTGGGTACGCTCGCGTTTATGCTTTCCATCAACCTGACCATGACGCTCGTGGTGGTACTCGTCACGCCGCTTTCCATTTTTGCAGCCGGTGCTATCGCCAAGCTTTCCAACAAAAGCTTTACGGCGCAGCAGCGTATTCAAGGGCAGCTCGGTGGTCATATCGAGGAGTACGTAGGCGAGCAGAAACTTGTCGACGCCTTTGCCTATGGCCCCAACGCTCAGCAGCGCTTCGATGCCCTCAACGCCGAGCTCTATGCGGCAGGTGAGCGCGCGCAGTTTATGGGTTCGCTCTCCAACCCCGGCACGCGCTTTATCAATAACATCATCTATGCCGTGGTGGCCGTGATTGGCTGCGTGGGCGTGATCACGGGCGTGCCCGCGGCACTCACGGTGGGCGGCGTGCAGATCTTCCTGTCCTACGCCAACCAGTACACCAAGCCGTTCAACGAGGTCACCAACGTCATTACGCAGATCCAGACGGCGTGCGCCTCGGCACGCCGCATGTTTGCGCTGCTCGACGCGCGCGAGCAGGAGCCCGATGCGACGGGCGCCGTGGAACTTGCCGCCCCGCGTGGCGAGGTGACCTTTGAGCACGTAGACTTTAGTTATGTGCCCGATCGCAAGCTGCTGCAGGATATCTGCATCGAGGCCAAACCCGGCATGCGCTTTGCCCTGGTCGGCCCCACGGGCTGCGGCAAGACAACGCTCATCAACCTGCTGCTGCGTTTTTACGATATTGATGCCGGACGCATCATGGTCGATGCCCGGTCTTCGCGTGACTACACGCGCGCGATCCTGCGCCGCGCCTTTGGCATGGTGCTGCAGGATACGTGGCTGTTCGAGGGCACGGTGGCGGAAAACATCGCCTACGGCTGTCCCGACGCCACGCGCGAGCAGGTTATCGAAGCTGCCAAGCGCGCGCATGCGCACAAGTTTATCGTGCAGCTGCCAGGCGGCTACGATACGGTCATCGGCGAGGACGGCGGCACGTTTAGCCAGGGTCAAAAACAGCTGCTGTGCATTGCGCGCGTTATGCTCACCGATCCGGCGATTCTGCTGCTGGACGAGGCAACGTCGAGCATCGATACGCGTACCGAGCTGCAGGTGCAGGCGGCATTCGACGAGCTCATGGCCGGTCGCACAAGCTTTGTCGTGGCGCACCGCCTGAGCACCATCCGCAACGCCGACTGCATTCTGGTGATGCGCGACGGCCGGATTATCGAGCGCGGCACGCACGACGAGCTGCTAGCGGCAGACGGCTTCTATGCTGATCTTTACCGCAGCCAGTTTGCCCAGTGAGCAAGCCCGTGGGGCAAATTAATCAATCGACAGACGGTGGTTTACATCTGTCACGTTAGTACTAAGATATTCATCTAATAAATTGCAATAGTGGCTTTAGTTTTGGGGGAAACGAGGCAACGTGACTATGACGTGCTCTTTGGTGGTTAACAGCAAGAGCGGTAATACCAGGATGGTTTCGGGCGCGATCAAGCGCGCTCTGCAGGCTGCGGGTGTTGATTTTGTCCATGCCGCGGCGTTGAGCGACGATGCGGATGCAGATCAGGTTGCGCTCGAGGCGCAGGGCGCCTGCGCGGCCGACACGGTGCTCGTCGGTTTTTGGTGCGACAAGGGCGCGTGCACACCTTCGGTCGCGGCGTTGCTCTCCGCTTTGCACGGCAAGCGCGTCTTCCTGTTTGGCACCTGCGGTTTTGGCGCCGACCAGAGCTATTACCAGCAGATTATTGATCGCGTAACTTCTAATTTGGCTGGGGATGCCGAGCTTGCGGGCTGGGCGATGTGCCAGGGCAAGATGGGCCCCGCGGTCAAGCAGCGCTACGAGGCCATGCTCGAGCAAGATCCCGACAACGCGCGCTATAAGATGCTGCTCGACAACTGGGTTGCCGCGAAGGACCATCCCACCAAGGAAGATCTGGATAACATGGCCGCAGCCGCCAAAAAGGCCGTGCTGGGGGAGTAGCTTCGCCGTTCGCGGTGCCGCGCGTTCAATCGTACAAACGTGAAAGCCTCGAGATTCTCGAGGCTTTTTTCTTGACACGAGGTCGCTCCGTGGCAAGCGTTTGGGGTGGCATTTTCCATCACCCCGATGACGAGGCCGTTCTGGACAACACGCTCGCATATGTTCGCTGGATGTATTCAGAGTGGGACGGGCTTTCCGGATGGATGGGGTTTCGGAAAGTGCGTCCCAGAATTTGCCTTTGGAGTGGGATGCAGTTTCCCAACGGAGCCACAAGCGGAAACAGCATCCCATTCCGGACGTGAATTCTGGGACACGGTTTCCGGATGCAAAAAAAGCCACATGACGTGGCCTTCAACTTATATATGTTGCGGATACCCCTATGACAAGCCACGCTCCAACAACAGGGCGTCTGTCCGGGCGGAGGTATGTAAGGTTCATCGCGAGTTCCGCACGCAAAGGAGGCCACTTAATGTGGCCTTCGTCTTGCGCAGGACTGTCCGAGCAGGGAACCTTATATGCCTCCGCCCGGACAGACGTTTCAGTTATGAACTCGCAGCTAGTCGCTACTTGATCTTGGTCGTACCCGGTGCCAGGTTGGGGTCGGTCTCGTTGGCCTCGGTCTGGAAGTGCTCGGTGTACACGTTCTTGCCGTCGCGGAACATCTCGTAGTACTGCATCTTGGCGTAATCTTCGCGCGCCTTGGTGGCGGCTGCGGCATCGGCGTCGTCACCGGTGACGTTGGAGGAAAGCGCCCAGCGCAGGCTGGCGTCCTCGTAGCCCACCGAGTTGATAGCGGGCAGCGACTCGCGCAGCGTCATGTGCGCCTTCTGGTAGTCGGAAAGCGGGGCGCCGATCAGCTGCATAAGCTGGGTGGACAGGTAGTTGGTGGACAGGTCGTCGACCTCGCTCGTCTGGTCGCAACCGGCAACGTCGTAGTTAGCCCAAATGATGTAGTCGGTCTGCCACAGGCGCTCCTGATGCGTGGCATCGTCTTCGCCGGTAAACCACTTATCGTTGAACTTGGACGGGAAGAACGGCTGGTGGTCGCCCCAGAACACCACGACCACCTTACGGTCGAGCTTGCTCAGGGCGTTGAGGAAGTAGCGAAGCGCCTGGTCGGACTGCTCGATGCACGAGACATACTCGTCGACATCGGAGAGCGTGCCGTCCTCGACGGTCTTGGCGTCCAGATCGGTCGTGTCGATGTTGAGGTGCATCTGCTTGTCGACCGGCAGCAGACCCGTATCGTAGCCCGAGTGGTTCTGCATGGTCACGTCGAAGATAAACTGCGGATCGGCGTTCTGGTCGAGCAGCTCAAGAATCTTGTCGTAGGTAGCCTGGTCGGTCACCATGCCGCGCAAGGTGTCGGCTCCCTGGAAATCGTTGATGGACAGGAACTGGTCAAAGCCAAAGTCCTTGTAGACGTTCTCGCGGTTCCAGTTGGTTGCGTGATTGGGGTGCATAGCCGTGGTGGAATAGCCGAGCGATTTGAACTGCTCTGCCAGGTTCCCGGTCGTTTCCATGTTGTAGATGGTGTAGGGGTACACGCCCGAGCCCAGGTTGGCCATGGAGTTGCCGGTCATAAACTCAAACTCGGTATTGGCGGGGCCGCCGTAGGCGCTCACGTAGAGCTTGCCGCGGCTGAGGCAGTCGGACAGGCTCTTAAAGTACTGCGGACCCTCGTAGCCGGCGCGCATGTTCTGGTAGATCGACAGATCCGAGAACGTCTCGTTCATGATGGCGATGACCGTGGGCTTCTCGCTGTCGAACTGCTCCTGGGCGGCGGCGCGCTCGTCGCTCTTGGCCGCGTCGGACTTGTCGTAGGCCTTGGCGTACTTTTTGAGCGTGGCCTTGGCATCGTCGACGGAGTAGTCGGCGGGTTTGGGCGGCTTGATGGACTGTGCCGCACTAATAAAGGCAGGCAGGTAGCCCTCGCGCCAGTAGCTCTCGAGCGGACGCCAGGTGTAGACGGTGATGCCGAGAGTGTTGTAGTAGTCGATGAGCGTAACATGCGCGGTCACACCGCCCAGGCACAGCACGGCCACGAGCAGGTTGGTGAGCAGCATGCGCTTGGCGTTGGCGGCGCCCTTCTGACGGTGCGGTGCCACCAGGCCAGCGTACTCGCACAGCAGCATGGCGATGGCGGTAAAGCCCATGGACAGCCCGCAGAACAGCGAGATGGAGAAGGTGTAGCCGGTGCCGGCGACCGCGGCGGCGGTGGAGATGGCCGAAAGGTCGCCCGGCTGGATGGGCATGGACTTAAACGTGATAACGAAGAACTCGGCAATGCCCAGGATAAAGAGGGCAAAGGCCAGGACCGCGGGGGCTGCGCCGTGGCGCTGGAATAGGAAGAACAAGCCGACCATGAGCGTGGTGATGATGGCCCACTCGAGCAGGATGCACAGGGGGTAGACCCAGGTAAAGTCGTGGTTGGACGATACCTCCATGCCCAGCAGCGCAAAGACGCCGGCGAGCAGCAGGCACAGGACGGCGGCGACGAGCGGTTTGCCCACAAAGGCGCCGCGCAGGCGGGCGAGCTTGCCGGTGGGGGCGGGGGCGTCGGGCGCGGCGAACGCAAAGACGCGCGGGGCGATGCGGTCGCGTGCGATGCTGGCCCAAGCGCAGCCGGTGAGGATGGCGTTGGTCAGGATGAGCATCACAAAGGCGAGCGGCTCGTTTTGAGCGACGAGGCCCACGGCGCCCCAAATAGTCAAAAAGACCTGGAACAGGCCGAAGGCGACGCTCCACCCAAGAGCGCTTTTGGCAACGGTGCCCGACTGAGCGCGAATGGCCTTGGCCTCGCGCAAGACAAGGTAGACGGTCGCCGCAAGACCGACGAGCGAGATGGCGGCAGCGAACATGCTGAGACTCCTCACAAACTAAAACGTACGAAAGCGGGGGTTTACCCGATTGTTACCAAGATATGCGCTGCAATTGGTGTCTGCGCACAACAACCAGCCATATTAACGCGCACGTGTGGCGGTGTGGCGCAATGTAGTGGCGACCTGCGCGATAATGGACGGGAATTACACGGAAACGTAAAGGCTTCTTAAAGAATTAGCGAGGATGAGGCGATGAACGAGCAGGTTTGCACCAAGGCTGTGGATACGAACGGCTATCCGGTCGAGACGACGGGCAATGCGGTGCTGGACACGTTGGAGCACCGTTCCTCCACGCGTGCCTTCGCGCGTGATGACGACGACCGTCCCGTGGCGGTGACCGACGAGCAGCGGGCGGCAATTTTGCATGCGGCGAGTCGCGCGCCGTCGGCGGGCGCCATGATGATGTATTCCATCGTGAGCATTCGCGAGCAGGCTACGCTGGATCGTCTGGCCGACCTGTGCGACCACCAGCCCATGATCGCCAAGGCGCCCTGGGCACTTATATTTGTGGTCGACTATGCCAAGTGGATCGATCTGTTTGAGCACGTGGGCTGCTTTGAGCCCGAGTTTGTCGAGCGCACGGGCAAGGCGCCCCGCCGTGCACCGGGTTTGGGTGACTTTGCCATCGCGGCCCAGGACGCCGTGATCGCTGCGCAAAACGCCGTGGTCGCCGCCGAGGCCCTGGGCCTGGGGAGCTGCTACATCGGTGATATCGTCGAGAATGCCGAGGAAGTGGCCGAGCTGCTCGATCTGCCTCCGTATACCATGCCGCTGTCGATGCTCATCATCGGCACGCCCCGTAAGGAGCGTCCGGCCATTGCGCATCCCGTGGTGAACCTGGTGCACGAGGAGCGCTACTGCCGCGCCGATGCTGCGACTATGGACGCGCAGGTAGCCGAGATGGACGCGATGTTCCGTCCGCATGCCCGCGTGGTGGGGGAGCGCGTCGTGGACATCTATACCCGCAAGCACACGAGTCCCTTTATGGCCGAGATGAGCCGCTCCATGGAGTGGTGGTTCAAAAATTGGCTCGGAAAATGACGGATGCGACAAAGAGACAGTCCCTTTGTCACATTCCATATCGCCGAGGTGGCTTAAAGGCCGTATAAATGTTTATCTAGCTGGGAAAACAGTGCCATTCAAACATGGGCCGATTACCTATAATTCCTTCGAACATTAAAGTTGGGAGGAAACCGGCTTATGGAACAAAAGGCCAAGGAGGCAGCTTCGCACGCTGCGATTCCTGTGAGCATCTCGGCGATGCTCGTCACGCTGGGCGTGGTGTACGGCGATATCGGCACCAGCCCCATGTATGTAACCAAGGCGCTCGTTGCCGGCAACGGCGGCATCGGAAGCGTCACGGAGGAGTTCGTGCTCGGCGCGCTCTCCCTTGTCGTGTGGACGGTCACGTTGCTGACCACCATCAAGTATGTGCTCATCTCGCTGCGCGCCGATAACCATGGCGAGGGCGGTATCTTTGCCCTGTACAGCCTGGTCAAGCGCTGCGGCAAGTGGCTTATCATCCCCGCCATGCTGGGTGGCGCCGCGCTGCTCGCCGACGGCATCCTGACGCCGGCCGTTACCGTTACCACGGCCATCGAGGGCCTGCGCACCATCCCGGCGGTCCATGCCGTGCTGGGCGATGACCAGGGCCGCGTCGTCGCCATTACGCTCGCCATCATCATCGTGCTCTTCTTGGTTCAGCGCATCGGTACGGCCAAGATCGGTCACGCCTTTGGCCCCATCATGACGCTGTGGTTCCTGTTCCTGGGCGGCACGGGTCTGTTCTTTGTTTTCCAGCACCCCGCCGTGCTGCTGTGCCTCAACCCGGTGCGCGGCATCGCCTTTTTGCTGAGCCCCAACAACCACGCGGGCATCATGATTCTGGGCAGTTGCTTCCTCGCCACCACCGGTGCCGAGGCGCTCTACTCCGACATGGGCCACGTCGGCCGCGGCAACATCTACGCTACCTGGCCGTTCGTTAAGTGCTGCCTGCTGCTTTCCTATATGGGCCAGGGCGCTTGGCTTATGAACAACGCTGCCAACCCCGAGCTCATGGGCATTGCCGACCTCAACCCGTTCTACCAGATGCTCGCCCCGGGTCTGCGCCCGTTTGCCGTCGGCCTTTCCACCGTCGCGGCCATCATTGCCTCGCAGGCGCTCATCACCGGCGCATTCTCGCTGGTGTCCGAGGCCAGCCGTCTGGACCTCATGCCGCACATGCAGGTCTTCTACCCTGCCGAGACCAAGGGCCAGCTCTACATCCCCATGGTCAACAACGTCATGCTCGTAGGCTGCGTCATCGTGGTGCTGCTGTTCCAGAACTCGGCGCATATGGAAGCCGCGTACGGCCTTGCCATTACGCTGACTATGATGTGCACCACGCTGCTGCTCTTCTTCTACCTGCACGAGGAGCGCAAGCTCAAGGTTGCTCCGTGGATCTTCGCGGCCTTCTTCCTTTTGCTCGAAGGCTTCTTCTTCGTGAGCTCGCTCACCAAGTTCTTCCACGGCGGCTATTTCACCATCCTCATGGCTGCCCTCATCATGGGCATTAGGGTGGGCTGGTACAACGGCCCGGCGGTCGAGCAGCGCCAGTTTACGCTGCTGCCGCTGCGCAGCTACCTGCCGCAGCTCAAGCGCCTGCGCGACGACGACCGTTACGAGCGCATGAGCGACAACGTCGTGTACCTGACCAAGGACACCCATACCGACTACATCGACCGCGATATCGTCTATTCGATCTTGGACAAGCATCCCAAGCGCGCCCGCGCCTGGTGGTTTGTGAATGTCGAGACCATGGACGAACCGCACACCTTTGCCTATTCGGTCGAGACGTTCGGCACCGACTACGTGTTCCGCGTGCATCTGTACCTGGGCTACAAGATTAACCAGCGCGTCAATGCCTATCTGCGTCAGGTCGTTCAGGATCTGGCTGCCACCGGCGAGCTGCCGGCGCAGACGCATGACTACTCGGTCTACAAGGATCCGGGCAACATCGGTACGTTCAAGTTCGTCCTGATTCGTAAGCTTCTGGCGCCCGAAAGCGATGTGGAGCCGAGCGAGCGTACGGCCATCACGCTCAAGTACATCATCCGCCGTGCCGCCGGCACGCCCGCACGCTGGTACGGCCTGGAGAACTCCAACGTGAGCTTTGAGTACGTGCCGCTGTTCACCAAGTTCAAGGCTGTGAATAAGATGCAGCGCCTGGCCCCCAACGAGCGGCCGTAGTCGACGCTTGAGGTTTGCCTGCGAACGGGCGGGTTTGTATTGACGGGGATTGAGTCCTGGGAGGAAACCATGGATGCAAAGGTGCTTGACGGTTGCGATTTTGCGACCGAGCTGGTGCGTGAGGCGCGCGTCGACGCCGCCGAAGATCGGTTCTTTACGAATCGGGCCAACATGGACATGGCCGACCGCGTGATTTCGATCGTGGTGACGGTGCTTGTCGCGGCGTGCGTGTGCGCACTGCTCGCGCACGTGCTGTTTGTCTAACGACCGCAGGTTGCAAAGGCTTTACACTTGGAACCACCACAAGGGAAACCACCACAAAGGTGCCTGTCCCCTTTGTGGTGGTTTTTGTTTTTGAGAGAGGGGCGGGACGCTGATGGACGTCCGTACGGACGGCGATATTGCCGATAGCTTTTGGTGGCGGCGCACAACGCTGACGCGCCGCACTCCTCTGTATGACGCCTGCGTATCGGTGGGGCTGCTGGTCGCGGCGACGATTGTGGGCGCGCTGCTCGACCATCCGGGTCTCGCGCCGAGCATCATGATCGTCTATGTGTTCGCCGTTCAGCTGTGCGCATTCTTTACCTGGAGTCGCCTGTATTGCTTGTTGAGCTCGGCTGCCGCCGTGGCGCTCTACAACTTTTTGTTTGTCGACCCGCGCTACTCGCTGTCGCTTATCGACCGCGGCTATCCCGGCATGTTCTTCATCATGTTCGTGGTCTCGCTTGTGTCGAGCTCGATTGCGTTGGCCGCGCCTTGGCACAGGCTGCCGCTAGCGACCGCCGCACGCATATGGTGCTCGAGACCAATCGCATGTTGCAGCGGTGCGCCGATCAGCAGCAGATCGTTCACGCCATGGCCACGCAGCTGGCGCGTCTTTCGGGCTGTCCGGTCGTGTGGTACAGCGCCGACGCCGAGGGCGATGACCTGCTGCCGCGTGCGACGTACACAGCCGTGGGCGATGCCGCCCCGGTGCACGAGCTGGCGCCGCAGATGCCGCCGCGGCTCTCGGCGTCCGCCTATGTGGGAACGCCGCTCGATGCCACCTATGGCGGCTCGGCGTTTTATGGCATCTACCTGACGGTTCGCACAGGCGACGGCTTCGTGCGCTCGGGCGACCCCACCTCGGTGGTGGGCGTGCTGGCTATCGTTGCCGAGCCCGACGTGCTGACGCACGAGGAGCGGACGCTTGCCGATGCCATCGTGAGCGAAGGCGAGCTGGCGCTCGATCGCGCCCGCGCCATGGAGGCCCGCGAGGAGGCGGCGGTGCTTGCCAAAAATGAGCAGCTGCGCGCCAACCTGCTGCGCTCCATCTCGCATGACCTGCGCACGCCGCTCACCAGTATTTCGGGCAATGCCGATGTGCTGCTCGACCAGGGCTCGACCGGCACCGCCGTGCTCGACGCCCAGACGCGCCGCGGCCTGCTCCTGTCCATTCGCTCGGATGCGCAATGGCTCAACGCCACCGTCGAGAACCTGCTCGCCATCACCAAGCTCGAGGGCGGCGGTATGCGCCTGTCGACCACGCTCGAGCTCATGGACGATATCGTGGAGGAGGCGCTGCGCCACGTGAACCCTGCCGTGCGCGAGCACGACCTTAAGGTGGTGGCGTGCGATGAGCCGGCGCTCGTCAACGTCGATGCGCGCCTGATGGTGCAGCTGGTGGTCAATCTGGTGAACAACGCCATCACCTATACGCCCGCAGGCTCGCATATCATGATTTCGATTAGCGTCGACGATGGACGCGTGGCGTGCTCGGTGGCCGATGACGGCCCGGGCATTGCGCCCGAGGACCGCGAGCGAATCTTTGAGTCGTTCTACACCGCCAACCACGGTCTTGCCGACAGCCATCGCAGCGTGGGCCTGGGTCTTTCGCTCTGCCGCTCCATTGCGCTGGCGCATGGCGGTAGCATAGAGGTTGCCGCGGCGGACCCGCACGGCTCGGTCTTTACGATTGAGCTTCCCGTCGCCGACGTTTCGTTTGATAAGGAGTAGCGCTGTGCCGAACTCTGCCGTAAAACCGCTCATCTTGGTCGTTGAGGACGATCCCGCCGTCCGCAACCTTATTGTTGCCGCGCTCGAGGCGCACGGCTTGCGTCATATGGCCGTGGAGACCGCCCATGCCGCCATCGCCGCCGCCTCATCGCAGGCACCGAGCATCGTGCTGCTCGATCTGGGCCTGCCCGATATGGACGGCGTCAAGGTGGTGGAGTCGGTGCGCGCATGGTCGGGCATGCCGATCATCGTGGTCTCGGCGCGCAGCGAGGACGCGGACAAGATTCGCGCGCTCGATGCCGGCGCCGATGACTACCTGACCAAGCCGTTTTCGGTCGAGGAACTGCTTGCACGCATTCGCACGACGCTCAGGCGCCTTTCGTATGCGCAAACGGGTGGTGTTGCCTCCGAGGGCTCGTTCGATACCGGTGAGCTGCATATCGACTTTGATGCCGGCATTGCCACGATGGATGGCGAGGAGCTGCATCTGACGCCGATTGAGTACAAGCTCTTGTGCCTGCTGGCACATAACGCCGACAAGGTACTAACGCACCAGTTTATCCTGCACGAGATTTGGGGCACGGCAACTAAGAGCGACCTGGCGAGCCTGCGCGTCTTTATGGGCACGCTGCGCAAGAAGATCGAGTCCGACCCCGCGCACCCGCGCTATATCCAGACGCATGTGGGTATCGGCTATCGCCTGGTCACCCAAGGCTAGATTGCCAACCACCATCCCAATATGAGTTGCGGTGAAATAGTTCCTGTTTAGGCCTTTGCCAGGCATTTTTAAGAACTATTCCACCGCAACTTCGTTATTTGCCCTTGGGCTTGCTGGCGTAGAACTTTTTCTTTTTGGGCTTGCCGTTGCCGGCCTGCGCGTGCGCGGGCGCCGTTGCGCGAGGCTTGCGGGTTTCGGGGCTGCGCAGCTCCTCGGTTCGCTCGGCAATCTCCTCGGCGCTAAAGCCGACCTCGGCCATGGCGTCCTCAATGGGCAGGCGGCGCACGATATAGCAGTGGTGCACCTTCTGGTTGCGTGCGAAATCCTCGGGGATGGTCTGCGCCGTAATGTCCTCCAGCACCACGCCCGCGCGCGCGAGCTTGCGTGTCTCGGGGCGGAAGCCGCGCAGGTTGCAGCTAAAGATGGCGTGGCCGCCCTGTGCGAGCAGGCGCGATACGCCGGCCAAAAGCTCAACATGGTCGCGCTGGACATCCCAGGTGCGGCGGCCCATCTTGGACGAGTTCGAGAACGTGGGCGGGTCGACAAAGATCAGGTCCCAGCGGTTGCGCGTCTGGCGCTGGTCGCGAATCCAGGCGAGCACGTCGTCGCGCACAAAATGATGCTGCGGACCAACAAAGCCGTTCTGGCGCATATTGCGCTCGGCCCAGTCCAGGTAGGTGTTGGAAAGGTCGACCGTCACGGTCTCCTCGACGCCGCCATCGGCCGCGTAGCAGGTGGCAGTGCCGGTGTAGGCAAACAGGTTGAGGAAGCGGCGCGCCTGCTTGGCGTGCTCGCGCACCAGGTTGCGCGTGACGCGATGATCCAGGAAGATGCCCACATCCAGGTAGTCATCAAAGTTGACGGCAAAGGTGAGTCCACCCTCTTCGATGAGCGGCAGACGACGGCGTGCGATATTGGCGCGCTCGCCCGATCCGCCCTTGCCGGCGCCCTGCTTGCCGTACTGCGAGCCGCCACGCGAACGCATGCGGGCCTTGGCGTGCACATGCTCGGCCGGAACATCAAGGATGCGCGGCGCGATGGCCAAGATGTCGAGCATGCGGGCCTGGGCCAGCGCGGGGTCGATGGTCTTGGGCGCGGCGTATTCGGCGATGACGAGCCAGCGGCCCGGCGTCTGCGGGCAACCCTCGTACAGGTCGATGGCAGCGGAGTAGTCGGGCAGGTCGGCATCGTAGACGCGATAGCAGCTCACGCCCTCGCGCTTGGCCCACTTGCGGCGCAGACGGGCATTCTTGCGCAGGCGGTTGGAGAACTGCTCGGACTCCGGGATGAGCACGGGCAGCGGCTTGCCGTCGCCCAAGTCGAGCGTGGCGGCAGGTTCGGGCATGGAGGAAGCGGCGGCTTCGTCGTTGGCTTCGTTGGCATCCGCAACCTCGGCCTCGGCATCCGCGCTGGTCGCAGCCTCAAACGCTGCAGCGGCGTGGTCGAGTGAGGGCCAAACCTCAAGAGCCGCCTCCTCGTTATTGGGCATGACGGCGATCGAGCGCTCGGGCTCGGCGTGGAGCGCGCGGGCCAGCAAGCCGTCGCGGGTGAGAGCGGCGACCGGCGCCGAAGCGAGCTCGGGGGCGCGGCGCAGCTCGCCGATGAGCGTCATGGCATCGTGCATGAGCGAAAGCGGGGTCTCGGTCGTGTCCGCGACCAGGGCGGCACCGGCGACGGCGCCCGCATGGTCCAGCACGGTGGCGGGCTTGGCGGCACAAAAGTCGACAAAACGCTTGTAGCCGGCGCACTTGACCATGCGCTCGGCAGTCTTGCGGGCGGCGGGGTCGATGTCTACGGCCACGATGCGCGCTCGGCAAGCAGCTGCTCCCACAGGACAGCGTCGTGCAGCTGCCAGCCCTCAAAGCCCCAGCGCTCGCGTGCGGCGCCCGGGGCGCGGTCGGTCAGAATGTTCACGGCCTCCAGCAGCAGACCGCCGCCGGCGCACGAGGCATCGATCAGCGTGGGAAGGGCTTCGTTTTCGTAATCGTCGGCCGTCAGCTCGCGCTCGCATAGTGCGGTCCAGCCGACCTGCGCCAGCACCAGGGCGGCGTAGTCGGGGCGCAACACGACGCTGTCCTCGCCGGCACGAGTCGCAGCGGGCGGCAGACGCTTGAACAGCGGGTCGCCCGAAAGGTCCAGGCTGATGCTCGCGCGGCGCTGACGCAGCGAAAGCAACAGGTGAACATCGGGGTCGGCGGCATCGACGTCGGCGCGACGGCCCGTGGTCTCGGCCAGACGGTCGCACAGCGCGTCTTTGGCGCGCAGGGCCGAGAAGCGCGTGTTGCGCAGCTGCTCGGTCACGCCGCGGGCGGTGATGGCGATGGTGGCGCCGGGGCGGATGATGGTCTCCCAGGCGATGTCGTAAACGCTATCGTACAGTTCATCGGCATCCTGCGCCTCAAAGCGCCCGAGTACCACGAACACACGGCTCGCCAGGCGCGACCACAGACAGGCGCGGTAGCCTTCTTCGAGCTCGCCCTCAAATGTAGCGCGGCCCTTCAGCCGGCGAACATGCGAAAGCCCGAGGCGTTTAAGCTCATCGGCGAGTGCGGACTCAAAGCCCTCGGGGCAGCTTGCGTAAAATTCCATGGGTGACCTCTCTGGTTGCGTCGCTCCATTATATGATGGATACTTCGTTTACTCTCGCCCCCGAAAGGAACCCATATGATTGATGCGTGCCCCGATTCCGCCGTGCTCTTTTTTGACGTGGACGGCACGCTGACGTCGTTCGATCCCGACAACATGACCGACAAGGACTTTTCGGCGGTTCACCCCTCGCAGGCGGTCGTCGAGGCGTTTCATCGTCTGCGCAATGCGGGTCACCAGGCATTTATCTGCACGGGTCGTCCCTTGTGGCTGATTGCCGATGGCCTGCGCGCGCTGAACCCGGCGGGTGTCGTTGCCATGGCGGGAGCGACGCTCGAGGTCGAGGGCCGCGTGGTGCATGAGGACTGCTTTGACGAGGACGTTATTGAGGAGCTTGCGCGCCGTATGGCCGCGGCAGGGATTGAGGCCTTTTTCGAGACCAACGTGGCTACTTTTGCCCTGGAACCCGCGGGTGTTGAGCAGTCGTCTCTGATCGGCACTTCTGTGGTGCACAGCACCGAGGAAATGCGCGTCGACGGCAGTCTGCGCGTGGGCAAGGTATGCCTCAGTGTGCCCAGTTTGGCTCGCGTGGCCAACGATGACGGCTTTATCGATCGCGAGTTTGAGCTGTGCAACACCGGTGGCCAGAATCGAGAGCTGAGCCCCAAGGGCATTGACAAGGGCGTGGGCGTGGCGCGAGCGCTGGAATACCTGGGTCGCACCGGCAACGCGCGCACCTTTGGCTTTGGCGATTCCGGCAACGATCTGGGTATGCTCGCCGCTGTCGAGACGGCCGTGGCCATGGGCAACGCTATGCCCGAGGTCAAGGCGCTCGCCGACTACGTGACTGATGATGTCGCACACGACGGCACCGTCACAGCGATGCAGCATTTCGGCCTCATCTAATGAATCCCACGTTCTGACGTTTGCTCAAACTGCGACTCTTTGCTTTTGCATGCTCAATCGATTTATCAATCCAAACACTGAGGTGTTTATACCGTTCGCCGAGAAGATAAAAAACCGCAGCTCACGCCTTGATAAACGTAGGTAAAGTGTTTAGCAGTTTAACGCCCATGTGCAAGCGAAAGGAATCAGGCAGATGGCAATCAAGGTGTTCGCTGACGGTGCAAACCTCGAGGGCATGCTCGACATGTACGAGAACGGCAACGTTCAGGGTTTCACGACCAACCCGTCCCTTATGAAGAAGGGCGGCGTGACGGATTACCGCGCGTTTGCCAAGGAGGTCCTGGCCCACATCACCGATGTGTCCGTCTCGTTTGAGGTCTTTGCCGACGACGTCGAGACCAATGGAGGTCGAGGCGCGCGAGATCGCTACCTGGGCCGAGAACGTCTACGTCAAGATTCCGTGCGTGACCACCAAGGGCGAGTCCACCGCCGAGCTGGTGCGCAAGCTTTCGGCCGACGGCATCAAGGTCAACGTCACCACCATCTTTACGCCTAAGCAGGTTGACGAGATGGTCGAGGCCGTTGACACCGAGACGCCGTCCATCATCTCGCTCTTTGCCGGCCGCATCGCCGACACCGGCGTCGACCCCATTCCGTTTATGACGGAGTCGGTCAAGAAGGCCGCCATCAAGCCCAACTGTGAGGTCCTGTGGGCGTCCACGCGCGAGCTCATCAACATTTACCAGGCAGAAGCCTGCGGTTGCCAGATCATTACGGTGCCCAACAGCATCCTGGCCAAGCGCAAGAACATCGGTCGCGACCCGTACGAGGTCTCGCTCGACACCGTCCGCGGCTTTGCCAAGGATATCGCGGCGCTCGGTTTCCATATCCTGCCGTAAGCAAAGGTACCCCCGCCTGCGCCGTGCAAAATTGAGAGTATTCAGCAAGGTAAAGGTCTTTATCAGTTGACCGAAGCATGGAACGGCCCCCGTTTTGGCTCTGACGACGCTAAAACGGGGGCTGTTTTTTGCTTTTTCGTCTCTGAGGGGCATCCGGAACGGTGGAATTTGCAGAATACTCGCGATTTTGCACATCGCTACAGGGGGTACCTTTGCTTTGGCGGTTTACTTTCCCTGCACCATGGCGAGCGAGATCTTCTTGCGGTCGCGATCGACCTTCTCGACCCACACCTTGACCGTGTCACCGACGCGCACCACGTCGCTCGGGTGCTTGACAAAGCGGTTGGCCAGCTTGGAGATGTGTACGAGGCCGTCCTGGTGCACTCCCACGTCGACGAAGGCGCCAAAGTCGACGACGTTGCGCACCGTGCCCTTGAGCTCCATGCCGGGTTCCAGGTCGTCGATGGAAAGTGCCGAGCGGCTAAAGACCACCTCGGGCGCGTCGTCGCGTGGGTCGCGGCCGGGCTTCTTGAGCTCGTTGACGATGTCGATGAGCGTGAGGGTGCCGCAGTCCAGGTCGCTTGCCAGCGTCGAGATGCTGCCCAGACGGCGCTCGATATCGGGCACGCCGCCACGGCTGAGTTCACTGGCCGCCACACCGGCGCGCTCCAAGACGGCCGTGGCTACCTCGTAGCTCTCGGGGTGGACGCTCGTCGCGTCGAGCGGGTTCTTACCGCCGCTGATGCGCAGGAAGCCCGCGGCGTTGAGATATGCCTTGGGCCCCAGCTTGGGGACCTTCTTAAGCTGGCGGCGATCGGTAAAGGCGCCGTTTTCCTCGCGGTAGGCCACGATGTTCTTGGCCACGCTCGGCGTGATGCCCGATACGTATCCCAGCAGGCTCGCGCTCGCGGTGTTGACGTCGACGCCCACACGGTTGACGACGTCTTCCACCACGTGGCCCAGGGTGCACGAAAGCTCGGCCTGGTCAAGGTCGTGCTGGTACTGGCCCACGCCGATGGACTGAGGCGGAATCTTAACGAGCTCTGCCAACGGATCCTGCAGGCGGCGGCCCAGGCTCATGGCGCCACGCACGGTGACGTCCAGGTCGGGGTATTCCTGACTGGCGAGCTCGGAGGCGGAGTACACCGACGCGCCGGCCTCATTGACGATGGTGTAGCGAAGGCTGGGCGCCTGCTCGGCGATGAACTCCGAGACGACTTCCTCGGTCTCGCGGCTGGCGGTGCCGTTGCCGATGACGATGGTGTTGACGCTGTCCTTTTTGACGAGGCGGGCGAGCTCGCGCTTGGTGCCGGCGACGTCGTGGCGCGGCTTGGTGGGGTAGACCACGCCGTGGTCGAGCAGCTTGCCGGTCTCGTCCATAACGGCGACCTTGCAGCCGGTGCGGTATCCCGGATCGAGCGCGAGCACGCGGGCACCGCGCACGGGGCGTGCCGAGAGCAGGCCCTCGAGATTCTTGGCAAAGACGTTGATGGCCTCGGTCTGCGCGCGAACGGTGAGCTTGGCGCGGGCTTCGCGCTCCAGCGAGGGGGCCATGAGGCGCTT
>URVK01000005.1 GCA_900551305.1 uncultured Collinsella sp. | reverse complement strand
CATGGGAGCCATAAGGAACGGCTGCTCGGCATAGGCACCCAGCAGCCGCGTACTGTATTCAGAAAGCGCCATGGGACCTACTCGTCCACCTTGAGGATCGCCATAAAGGCCTCCTGCGGGACCTCGACCGAACCGATGGCCTTCATGCGCTTCTTGCCCTCTTTCTGTTTCTCGAGCAGCTTGCGCTTACGCGAGATATCGCCGCCATAGCACTTGGCCAAAACGTCCTTGCGGCGCGCCTTAACGGTAGAGCGGGCGATAATCTTGTTGCCGATAGCGCCCTGGATGGGCACCTCGAACAGCTGGCGCGGAATGATTTCCTTGAGTTTGTCGCACAGCCCGCGGGCCAGGCCATAGGCCTTGTCCTTGTGCACGATAAACGAAAGCGCGTCCACTTCATCACCCGAAAGCAGGATATCGAGCTTGACGAGCTCGGAGGGACGATACTCGTTGAACTCATAGTCGAGCGAGGCATAGCCCTTGGTGCGGCTCTTGAGCTGGTCAAAGAAGTCCAAGATGAGCTCGGCGAGGGGCATATCAAAGCGCATCTCGACCGATTTGCTCGTGAGATGGATCATGTCGGTTGTAATTCCGCGGTGCTCGATAGCGAGCTGCATGACAGCACCCGTATACTCGGGCGGGCAGATAATCTTGGCCTTGAGGTAAGGCTCCTCAATGCGCTCGATGCGCGTGGCCTCGGGCAGATCCTGAGGGCTGCGGACATCGATCATCTCACCGTCGGTCTTGTAAACGTGATAGTCCACCGAGGGACTCGTGGCAATGAGGTCCAGGTTGAACTCGCGCTCTAGGCGCTCCTTGACGACCTCCATATGCAGCAGGCCCAAGAAGCCCACGCGGAAACCAAAGCCGAGCGCCACCGAGGTCTCGGGCTCCCACACCAACGACGGGTCGTTGACGTGCAGCTTATCGAGAGCGTCGCGTAGGTTCTCGTAATCCTTGTTGTCGATCGGAAACAGGCCCGTGTAGACCATGGGCTTGGCCTCGCGGTAGCCGGGAAGCGGCTCGGGACAGGGATTCGACGCCCACGTAAGGGTATCGCCCACGCGAACGGCCTCGGGGTCCTTCAGGCCCGTGACCACGTAGCCCACCTCGCCGACCGTCAGCGCATCGACCGGGGTCTCGGCGGGACGCTTGACGCCAACGCCATCGACCAAAAAGTCGCCCTCAGCCTGCATCATAAGCAGGGTATCGCCCTTCTTGATGGAGCCGTCAAAGACACGGACCGTGGCAACGACGCCGCGGTACTCATCAAAATACGAGTCCAGGATGAGCGCCTTAAGTGGCGCGTTCGCATCGCCCTTGGGCGGAGAGATCAAAAAGACGATGGACTCCAGCAGATCGTGGATGCCCTCGCCGGTCTTGCCCGATACGCATACGGCATCGTCGGCAGGGATCGCCAGGTCGTCCTCGATCTCGGTCTTGACCTCGTCGGGGTGCGCCGAGGGCAGGTCGATCTTGTTGATAGCGGGCACGATATCCAGGTTGGCGTTCATGGCGAGCGTCGCGTTGGAGACGGTCTGCGCCTCGACGCCCTGCGTGGCGTCGACGACGAGCACCGCGCCCTCACAGGCGGCCAGCGAACGCGAGACCTCATAGGTAAAGTCCACGTGGCCCGGCGTATCGATCAGGTTGAACTGATACGTCTCGCCATCGTCGGCGTCGTAGGAGACGCGAACGGCGTTGGACTTGATCGTGATGCCGCGCTCGCGCTCGATATCCATGGTGTCGAGCAGCTGTGACTCCATGTCGCGCTCGTCGACGGTATGGGTGAGCTCGAGGATGCGGTCACTGATCGTGGACTTGCCATGGTCGATGTGCGCAACGATCGAGAAGTTGCGGATGTGGGAAATGTCAATTGAAGTATTCATGCGGACTATCTTACCCGAGCGGTACAAAAAATGGAGCCTGTTCCATAAAACAGGCTCCATTTATGCGCGTAATCTGTGTGGTGTGAAATTTACAACTTAGGCGTTGATGCTGTTCACGAGCTTGGCAAGACCGGACTTGCGGTTAGAAGCCTGGTTCTTGTGGATAACATGCTTGGCGGCAGCCATGTCGAGACGCTTGGTGACGGTCTTGAGGGCAGCCTGGGCCTTCTCGGCGTCGCCCTCGGCGACGGCGGACTGGACGTGCTTGGTCAGCGTCTTGAGCTCGGACTTGACAGCCTTGTTACGCATGCGAGCTGCCTCATTGGTGCGGATACGCTTCTTCTGAGACTTGATGTTTGCCACTTCTGGAGTTCCTTTCGAGTTCCTTGCAAAAAATGTATGACACCTCTGAGACACGGTGAGGTCATGCAAGCGCCTACTATAGCACGCTCCCCCACAAAGGGATAGAACGAATTTGTCAAATAGGCAGGTATCATCACGATTTTCTCAAGATGTTCGTAATCCAGAGCAAAAGCGCGGTCTCCGAATCAGCCGAACCCTTGAGCGCGAGCTCCACATCGACGGCACCCTCGAGCGCGGCAACGAGCTCGGTCATCGAAAAACGACGCGCCCAGGTAAGGTGATTTTTGACCTGCCAGGCCTGAAGCTTGAGCGTCGCGGCCAGCTCACGACCCTGTCCACGCGCATCGAGTGTCTTGGCGACGATAAGCTCGCGAATGCGCCCGCACAGCAGCGTGTAGGTCCACACATAGCTCTTGGCGGGCAGTAGATTGAAGAGCTCAAGCGAGCGGCGCATGTCACGGGCCGAGACCGCATTGAGAAAGTCCCAGGGCTGAACTTCGGCCGTGCGCACGATCCAGCGCTCTACATCGGCAAGCTCAATTTGTGGCGCCTCGACCATCTGGGCAAGCTTGGCCAAGTCGTTATCGAGCATACGAGTGTTCTCGCCCGAGCGCGAAACGAGCTCCTCGGCGGCGGCCGTAGAGATGGACTTTCCGTGCTGCGTCGCCATCTGCTGCACGCGGCGCGGGAGCTCCCAGCGCTTGGTGCCCGAACAGTCGATCACGGCCTTCTTGTCAATCTTGGCGATTGCCTTATACAGGCGCGTATTCTTGGCAAGTGAGTCGGCAATAATGAGACAGACCGTCGTGGGGCTGGGACTTGCGAGGTACTCGACAAGCGGTTCCGAGACCGCCTTGGCAAGCTTGGAGCAGCCGTCGAGGATCACCAGGCGAAACTCGCTGCCCATGGGAAAGGTATTGAGCGAGCCGATGATCGACTCGATATCGGGATCTTTCGTCATGTCGCGTTCATCGAGGTTGAACTCAACCATACCCGACTTTTCCAAGCGAGCTTTCATACGCGAGACGGCGTGGTCGCGCTTGACCCCATCGCTACCGACGATCAGATATGCCGGCAGCAGACCGGTTTCGGACATTGCGCTCCCCTCTCGCAGGCTCTCATGTTTGTACCGTGCCATTTTAGCCCAGGGGTTGGTCCCGCGCCAACGACGGCATCACGGTCGCTGGCATCGCATGGCAAAGCCCTTCGCGGTCGGCGTGACGGTAATGTCGCCGTGTTCGATGGTGCATGCGAACGCACCACCCGCTTCCTTAACTGCATCGATGCAGGCATCCGACGGATGGCCGTAACGATTCCCCTCGCCGGCGCTCGCAATAGAGAACTCGGGCTTAAGCGTGCCCAGCAGGTCTGTGTCGACGGAAACTTTTGAGCCATGATGCCCCAGCTTGAGCACATCGATATCTCCCACCTCCTGTACAAACTCGCGCTCCTGATCGAGCTCGGCGTCACCAGTAAGGAGCACGCGCAGGCTCTTGCCTTCCTGAGCGTAGGAGAGCAGCAAAACAAGAGAGTCCTCATTGCCCTCGCCATCCACCGTGTCAAACGGCCACATCACACGAGCCCGAAATGCGCCGATATCGACCGTGTCTCCGCGAGCCACCTGCCGATACGTTACACCCGGGCGATTCAGGACCTCAGTAGGCGCGCCGTCAAGTGCATCGGCCGCGACTGCAATGGTTCCAACCGAAAAACGATCGAGTACGTCGGGAAGACCGCCCCAATGGTCTTCGTCCCAATGCGTCACGAAGACGGCGTCGATATGGTGGACGTTATTGCGAACCAACGCCGACACCACGCGGTCATCGAGCCCACAGTCGACGAGTGCCACGGCGCCACCCTGACGAACCAGAATCGCATCGGCCTGGCCAACATCGAGGACCGTTACCGAAGGCGGCGCACATCGATCCCAATAGACATACGGAACACCCGCTGCGAGCATTAAACACAGCAGCCCCGCTGCCATGCTCCGCGCGCGGGGGCGTGGCCACCAGACCAAGATGGCCACCAGCGCGAACGGCACCACATATACCAAGGGCGTATCGGGCGGCACGCTTACGGATGCGCCCGGAACGGCAGCAAAGAGCTGTTCAAAGAACAGCGCACAGCGGGCGACAATCATGGGCACCACGAGCGCCCCGTGACGCAGCAGCGGCACAAGCGAGCAGGGCACCAGCACAACCGATACAGCGAGCAGCACGCTTATCACCGGACCGATCACGGCATTTGCAAGTGGGGCAATGAGCGAAAACGTCTCAAATGCGGGAATCGTAACGGGAAGTGTCGCCAGCTGCGAGCACAGCGTGACAGACAAAACGCTGGCGACACCCGATGGCATGCCCAGCTCGCCCAAGGCGTAGGTGGCGTAGGGGCAAAAACAAAGGATGGCAAAAACACTGACGCACGAAAGCTGAAAACCCATTTCGAACAATACCGTCGGACGCAGCAACACAAAGATTGCCATAGTGACGAACAGAGCCGAGAGGCCATGCCGACGACGTCCGGCGCTGTTGGCGACAAGCGCCGCCGCCACCATGCAGCACGCGCGCACGGCCGAGGGAGAAGCGCCAGTAAAAACGGCATAGGCAGCGAGGGCCAGCACCAACAGCCCCCGCTGCAGCCCACGGGAGAGGTGTGTCTGTTGCAGGGCGCTCTCAATCACAAACCCCACGATGGCAAGATGACTACCCGAGACAGCGATAAGATGTGCGGTGCCCGTTACCGAAAACCAATCGCCCGCCGGCTGGGCACGCAGCTCGGCCGAGCGTCCGCAGACAACGCCGGCAATGAGCGAGCGCGCTGGATCGGTCGCGGGCGCGATAACGGCAAGGAGCTCGTTTCGAAGCCAAGACAACGGGCCTGGAGGGCCCTCGTCGATCGATACCAACCGGACGACTTTAACCTTTCGAAGCTCGCCCCGAAGCACGCGTGAGCGCCCATACGCATCATTCTCAAAGCGCGAAATTCGACCGATAGCACGTACATGCGAACCGGCGCCAAGCTCGCGATCACACGACAGCCGTACCTGACCCAAACGCTTTTCGCCCGCATACGCATCACAGGTATAGGAGTACGCACCGTCATTGATGGACGGGTCGCCGTACACAACAAACTCGAGACTGCTCGCAGCCCGATTATCCAACGCCCTCGAAGCGCGCAGCGCCCCTATCACCCAACCCGCGGACACGACCGCTCCCGCCACGAGGCCGAGGGCCGCGGCATACAGCCATCGCCTCCACCGCACAAGGCGCATGCAGGACCGAGCCAATACGATGCACCCTGCTGCCGCAACGGGAATGGCCATAAGCAATTTGACGGGCGCCGCCCGCTCTCCCAGCAGCGCATCGGCCGCCATGTTAAGCACTAACCCACAGCTCGCACACAAGCCGGCACAAAGGGCTATCGTCCACGGCATCAATGGGCGCGGTGGCATCACATGCTCGCGCTCGGTCGCACTCATACGCAGATGCAATCTTTAATTTTGGCGAGTTTCTTCTCACCGATCCCCGATACGCGCATAAGGTCATCGACCGAGGCAAAGGCCCCGTTTTGCGTCCGTTCGTCGATAATTGACTGGGCCATAGAAGGCCCGATGCCCGAAAGCGTCTGCAGCTCCGCCGCACTTGCCGTATTGATATTCACAAGTCCCGACGAAGACCCTGTACCAGGGGTCGTGGAAGCGCCGCTTTCGGCGCCGCCGACGGCCGCAGCCGTTTGTTGCTCCCCTACCGTCGGCACATAGATCTTTTGACCATCGGTGATCTTGGACGCACGGTTAAGACCCGTCACATCCGCCTCGGCCGTAAGCCCTCCGGCGGCATCAATCGCCTGGGACACCCGTGCTCCATCTTTAAGCCGGTACACGCCAGGCTTCACAACGGCGCCATCAACATCGACGTACACCTCGGCAGCAGAGGAGCTCTTGGCAGACGGCTCATCGGCATCGTCAGGAGAGGCATCCCCGGCCCCGCGCACATCCGAGGCGCTCGCCTCATCACTACGCTCAAACGATACGTCGCTGGAGTGACCACCAAAACCTGCCATCGCCAAGCCGCTCGCGGCGGCAATGACAACCAGGATCGCCACGACCATCGCCTTATGGCCGAGCAGCTTTTCTGCCCAGCGGTCCATCCGTTTAACCCGTTCGTGTTGCTCGCGCTGCGCCATAGCAAACACCTCCCAACACCATCGTGTCAGGAAACGAACGTCGCAGCCTCCGCACGTCCACACCGGTTATCGCGGTCAAACCAAAAGCTGACCAAAACCTTGCGGAAAAGTGTCCATTTATTCAGGCACACGTCGACAAATGAACTGTTTATCGCCTAATGCCCAGATAGAAAAAGACCGACGATGCAAAATCACCGCCGGTCTATACACAACATTATTCGTGATCTTGGTAAATCTCACGTGGAGCGAGCTCGGAATGCTTGCGTTTTAAGGTCTTAGGGGCCTTATACGTGTTGCTCTCGAAGTCGATATACTCGGTCTGTTTGAGCAAACGCTCAATCATCTCCTCGTGATCGAACAGCTCCCATGCCTCATGCACGGCATCGAGCTTGGCATGCGTCTCGGGACGACGCGGCATAAACAGCGTGCAGCAATCGGGCGCTGCCTCGGTCGAGATATCAAACGTGCCGATTTCCTCAGCACGCGCGATGATCTCCTGCTTATCAGAACCAATGAGCGGACGGAACACGGGGATCTTGACGGCCTCGTTGACGGCCATGATGTTCTCAAGCGTCTGGGAAGCAACCTGACCGAGTGATTCACCGGTCACGATAGCCTTGGCGCCCTCGATATGCGCAATGCGCTCGGCAACCGAATACATAATGCGACGGTACATGATCACGCGCAGGTTGCTGGGGCAGGTCACCGAGATCTCGCGCTGGCAGTCGCCAAACGGGACAACGTACAGGCGACCGATCTGAACGCCCGGCTCAAGCGCACGGATGATGTCCTGCACCAAATACTCGCTCGTATCAGGCGTCTGCGGACGACCGGAGAAATGTACCGGCACGCACACCGCGCCGCGACGCGCGAGCATCCAGGTCGCCACTGGGGAATCGATACCCGAAGAAAGCAGCGTCACGACCTTGCCGGCAGAACCCACCGGCAGACCGCCCACGCCGCGCTCGGAGCGTGCGTACACGTAAACGCTACCCTGGACCACCAGCACGTGCACCATTGCGTCGGGGTCGTGCATCTGGACCTTTTTATCGGGAAACGCCTCGCACAACACCTCTCCCACCTGACGATTGATATCAATCGAGGTGAGCTCGTAGTCGGTGTTAGAGCGCTTGGCATGCACCTTAAACGACTCAAAGGGACCAAACTCGCGCAGCGCCTTCACGGCGGCGGCGCAGTACTCCTGCGGGTCGCGGTTCGTGTGATATGCCAGGGACACGCGAGCAACGCCGGGGACGGTGCGAATGACGCGCGCCGCCTCATCGGCCTGATGCTCGTTAAAGGTCACGAGGATATAACCGGAAATTCGAGACACGGCATTCACGGAAAAGGCGGCCAAGGCCGCCTTGATGTTATCCATGAGGATATGCTCAAAATGTGCGCGGTTCTTGCCCTTTAGTCCAACCTCGTGATAGTGGACCAGGCAGACGCGGGCTGCCATTTAGGCTTCAGCAACCTTGTGGCCGAGCGCCTTCTCGTAACGGGCCTCGTCATAAGAGATGTCGCCGTCGACAATCTCATCCATAGCCATCGAGATGGTATCGGCACCGGAAAGCCCGATGGTGATGTCATCGACATCCTGAACGGCAAGCACGCGGTTGTGCTGGCCACGCAGCATGCTATTGATGTCGCAGGCGCGCTTGGAGGCAAGCGAAGCAAGCAGGAAGCGGTTGTGATCGGTCTTCTCCAGAAGATCGTCAATGCAAGGCTTTACAACGGACACGGACCTCAGATCCTTTCATGCATATCGAGAACGCGAACGAGTTCATCGGTCGCGCGGTCGAGATCGTCATTCACCACGACGTCGTCGTAGCGGTCGGCAAGGGCAAGTTCATCGGCGGCGTTTGCCATACGCAGCTCGATCGTCTCGGGCGTCTCAGTACCGCGGCCGACCAGGCGATCGCGAAGCACCTCGAGCGAAGGCGGTTTGATAAAGATCAACACGGCCTCGGGGAAACGCTCCTTGACCTGCAGGGCTCCCTGGACATCGATCTCCAAGATCAGAGAGGAGCCAGAGGCGAGCTTGGATGTGACCTCACTCACCAACGTGCCGTAGCAGTTGCCGTGGACCTCAGCCCACTCAACAAACTCACCGTTTGCCACGCGGCGGTCGAACTCCTCGCGCGTCAGGAAAAAGTAGTTGACGCCGTCGACCTCACCTTTGCGTGGTGCTCGCGTGGTAGCCGAAACCGTCAGGCCCAGGTTAGAGCGACGCTCGCGCACACGAGTGACGAGCGTGCCCTTGCCCGCGCCTGACGGTCCAGAAATCACAAAGAGCTTTGAATCCTGAGCGCTCACTTATTTGGTCAGCTGCTCGAGGAGCTGCTCGCGCTGACGGACGCCGAGGCCCTGGACGCGACGGGTAGCGGAGATGCCGAGCTCCTCCATGATCTTGGCGGCCTTGGCCTTGCCATAACCGGGGAGAGACTCGATGAGGGTGGAAACCTTCATGCGGGAAGCGATGGGGTCATCGGAGTTGAGCACGGACTCGAGGGACTTCTCGCCCTTCTTGATCTGCTCGCGAAGCTCAGCGCGGGCGTGACGTGCGGCGGCAGCCTTCTCAAGAGCCTGCTTGCGCTGCTCGTCGGTAAGCTGAGGGAGTGCCATTCGAACCTCCAAATAGTTGGGTTATATCTGATGCAATAATTGGCATTTTAGCACGTCAAACGCACTAAATGCCCAATCGACGGCACCATAGGTTAGACGATACCTGCGAAAAGTGCAATATACGGAGGTCAAAGTTGAGCCCCTGACCTGCGATTCCACACAAAGGATGGGAAAGTTTTCGCAGGCACAGGGGCTAATTTGTGCTAATGAGACCCAAAAGTGGTGACTTGAGGGAATCTTTTAGGCGACGTTTTCGACCAGCTCGGCAACGATAGCGTCAAATGCGGCGACCGGGTCGTCGGCTCCGGTGATGGGTCGGCCCACGACGATGTGGCTCGCACCGCGCTCGATAGCCTGGGAGGGCGTCGCCACGCGGGATTGATCGCCCAGGGCGGCACCCACCGGACGAACGCCCGGAGTCACGATCAGTGCGTCGGGGCCGAGCAGCTCGCGCATGTCATGAGCCTCCATCGGAGAGCACACGATGCCATCGATACCGTTGGCCTGGGCAAGCTTTGCCAGGCGGGCGGCTTCCTCGGCGACGGACGACTCGACACCGATCTCGGTCAGCGCATCCTGGTTCATGCTCGTGAGCACGGTGATGGCGACAAGCTTGGCACGATCCTCGCGCGCCTCCGCGGCACCCTCACGACACGCAGCGAGCATGGCGCCAGAACCCAGGCCATGGACCGAGAGCAGGTCGGCACCGGCAAGCGAGGCCGAACGGGCGGCACCGCGTACCTGATGCGGAATGTCATGGAACTTGAGGTCGAGGAAGACCTTAAAGCCAAGATCCTTGAACGTCTTGACGATCTCGGGTCCCTCAGCGTAATAGAGCGTCATGCCGACCTTAAGCCAAACGGCATGACCAGAAAGCTCGTGGGCGAGCTCGAGCGCACGCTCACGGTCGCAGTCGAGGGCGACGATAACGCGGTCGCGGGCGTCGGTCTCTAGCATTCGAAAGCACCTACCAGCTCGTTGATGTCCTTCACGCCCTGGGACTCTGCCCAGGCCTCGAGCTCGTGCGCGATCTTAATCGAGGCGCACGGATCGACGAAATTGGCCATGCCGACCGACACGCAGGTGGCGCCGGCCAGGATAAACTCGGCCGCATCTTCGCCCGTCATGACGCCGCCGACACCGTTGATGGGGATATCGACGGCCTGGGCGACCTCCCAGACCATGCGCACGGCGATGTGGTGGCACAGCGGGCCCGAAAGGCCGCCCTTGGGCTTGGCCACGCGGGACTTGCGGGTATGAACGTCGATGGCCATGCCCTGGATGGAGTTGATGACCGAAAGGCCGTCGGCGCCGGCGGCCTCGAGAGCCTTGGCAATCTCGGCGACGTTAACCGGAGCCATCTTTACGAACAGCGGCTTATCGGTCACCTTACGGCAGGTGCGCATGGCCCATCGCGGCCCCGCCGGCGGCAATATTGGGGCAGCTGACGTTGATCTCGTAGCCGGCAGCCCAGGGGCACAGCTCGACATACATCTCGAGCGCGCGGACAAACTCCTCGACGGAGTGACCGGCGACCTGGCAGATGACCTGGCAACCGTCCTTGGAAAGCTGCTCGAGCCACGGACCGGACTCACGGGCAAAGGCGGCCACACCGGGGTTCTGAAGGCCCACGGAGTTGATCATGCCGCCCGGGATCTCGGCCATGCGAGGCGCGGGGGTGCCGGGCCAGGGCTCGGCAGCACAACCCTTGGTGGTGATGGCGCCCAGCTGGGAGACATCAAAGAAGTTCTGGAACTGCCATCCGTAGCCAAAGGTACCGGCTGCGGTGTTGATGGGGTTCTGCATCTTGACGCCGCCGAAATCGACGGCCATGTTCACGTTACCCACTAGAAGACCACCACCTTGGAAGCATCAAACACGGGGCCGCACATGCAGGCGCCCTTCATACCGTCGACCGTCTCGACATTGCAGGTGTTGCAGGCGCCAAAGCCACAGCTCATCATGCGCTCGAGCGACACCTCGCAGTACGCACCGGCCTCGGCGGCAGCGGCGGCGACCTTCTTCATCATGACGGCGGGGCCGCAGCTGGCCACGTAGTCGTAGCCGCCCTCGCCAAGCAGCTCGGCGGCAGGATCGGTGCAAAACCCGTGCGCGCCAAGCGAACCGTCGTCAGTGCACACATTGACCGTATCGCACAGTGCGCGGAACTCATCGACGCCCACGGCCTTGGACGCGGTGCCAAAGCCCAGGCACACGTCGACGGCCACACCCTGCTCGGCAAGTTTGCCGGCAAGGCACAGCACGGGCGGAACGCCAATGCCGCCAGCGACGAGCAGCGCCTTCCTGGTGCCCTCGGGCACGAGCCAGCCGCGGCCGCCGGGGCCCAACAGATTAGAGGTGGAACCGGGAGCCATCTGCGACAGACGGCGGGTATCGTCGCCCACGACGGCGTACCACAGCTCAACGGTGCCGGCCTCGGCGTCGGCGCGGTAGTAGCTCAGAGGCACGCGAAGCAGCGAGGACGCATCGCCGGGCACGGCGATGTTCACAAACTGACCGGGCTTGAGCGCACTTGCAAGCTTGGGGGCCGAGATGACGAGCGAGAAGATGCCGTCGGCGATCTCCCGGTTCGAGACGACCTCGAAGTCGTGCATGCGTGCAGTGGAAGGTGTGGGCATAGACGCTCCAATCCCCCATGCGGTTGCATGGTCTAAACGAATAGAAAGCGCGGCACCGCAAGGGCGCCGCGCACAAAAGCGATAAGGCTATGCTAGCAGATGCAGCCGTCGGCAAGCGTCTGTTTGCCGCCGACAAACACATCGGTGGCACGACCGGTAAGCGTGCGACCGGCGAAGCCGGAGTTCTCGGCACGCGACTCGTAACCGCCCTCGCCAACCGTCCAGGTTGCGGCGGGGGCGAACACGGTCAGGTCAGCAACGGAGCCCGCCTTGACCTGAACCTGGTCGAGGCCCAGGATCTCACGCGGTTTGATGGCCATGAGCTCGACCATGCGGCCCATGCTCATCTTGCCCGTGTTGACCAGCTCGGTGAGTACGAGTGACAGCGAGGTCTCGAGGCCGATCATGCCAAAGGGCGCGAGCTCGAACTCACGGGCCTTCTCCCACGGGGTGTGGGGAGCGTGATCGGTGACGATAACATCGACGGTGCCGTCGATGACGCCCTGACGGATGGCCTCGGCATCCTCCTCGGTACGCAGCGGCGGGTTGACCTTGAGCGAGGTGTTGTAGGTCTCGTCCAGGTCGTTCTCGGTCAGGAACATGTGGTGCGGGGTGGCCTCGCAGGTAACCTGAACGCCAGCGGCCTTACCGGCACGCACGATCTCCAGGCCATGGGCGGTGGAGATGTGCTGGATGTGCAGCTTGGCACCAGTCAGCTTGGCGATCTCGATGTCGCGGGCGATCTGGAGCTCCTCGCCGGCAGCCGGCCAACCCTCGAGAGCCAGACGGGTCGAGACCTTGCCCTCGTTGATCTGGCCGTGGCCGACCAGGTCCTCGTCCTGGCAGTGGCTCATAAAGACCTTGCCGAACATCTTGCCGTAGTCCATGCAGCGACGGAGCATGCCCGCACCCTGCACGCCGCGACCGTCGTCGGTGAAGGCGACGGCGCCGTGGGCGACCATATCGCCCATCTCGGACATGGCCTCGCCCTTAAGACCGCGGGTCATGGCGCCCGACGGATAGACGCGGCAGTGGCCGACCTCGGCAGCGCGGGACTTGACGAACTCCACGACGGTGCCGTTATCGGTGACGGGATCGGTGTTGGGCATGGCGCACACGCCGGTAAAGCCGCCCTTGGCAGCTGCGCGGGTGCCGCTCTCGATGTCCTCTTTGACCTCGTAGCCGGGCTCGCGAAGGTGAACGTGCATATCCACCAGGCCGGGGACGAGGTACTTGCCGGAAAGGTCGCGGACCTCGGCTCCCTCGACGGCGAGATTCTCGCCGACCTCGGCGATCTTGTCGCCGTCAATCAGGACGTCAACGACACCGTCAAGCTCGACGGACGGGTCGACGACGTGGGCATTCTTAAGAAGCAAGGCCATTATCGGCACCTCCAAGCAGCAGATACAGGATAGCCATACGCACGCAGATACCGGCGTAGACCTGCTCCAGGATGACGGAGCGTTGCGGGTGGTCGGCCATATAGGAATCGAACTCGACGCCGCGGTTGATGGGGCCCGGGTGGCAGATAATCGCGTCGGGCTTCATGAGCTTCTCGCGGTCCTTGGTCAGACCGAAGAGCTTGTGGTACTCACGAATGGTCGGGAACGGGGCACCCTCGAGACGCTCCTGCTGCACGCGCAGCATGTAAACGACGTCCAGCTCGGGCAGGACGGAATCGAGGTCGCTCGTCACGTGGTCGCAGCCCAGGACCTCGGGCGCCGGCGGCAGCAGCGTGCCGGGGGCGACGGCGTAGGTCTCGCAGCCCATGATCTTAAGGGCGGGAATCAGCGAGCCGCAGACGCGGGAGTGCGCGATATCGCCGACGACGGCGACCTTCAGACCGTGGAAGTCACCCTTGTGCTCCCAGATGGTGTACAGGTCGAGCAGGGCCTGCGTGGGATGGTTGTGCTTGCCGTCGCCGGCGCAGATGACGCTCGCGGGCGAGTTCTGCGTGACGATGTAGGGAGCACCGGCGTGCTTATCGCGCACGACGATGCAGTCGATCTTATAGGCGTTGAGGGTCTCGACGGTGTCGACGAGGCTCTCGCCCTTGACCGTGGAGGTCGAGGAGCCGCCAAAGTTGAGGCTGTCGGCCGAAAGACGCTTCTCGGCGAGCTCGAAGGAGCTACGGGTGCGCGTCGAGGGCTCGTTGAACATGTTGACGATGGTCTTACCCTTGAGCGTGGGGACCTTCTTGATAGCACGCTCGTTGACCTCGGAGAACGCCTTGGCGGTCTCGAGGATGAGCTTGATGTCCTCTTCGGAGTACTCGGTAATGTCGATCAGGTGCTTATGGTTGAACGCCACGGTACTACTCACCTCCCAGCGGCGCGGAGCCCACGTGGGAACCCGGCGCGACGTCGTTAATCTCGACGGCGGTGTGGCCGTCAACTTCCTTCATATATAGGTGCACGTTCTCCTCATGCGACGAGGGAACGTTCTTGCCGACAAAGTCCGGCGAGATGGGGAGCTCGCGGTGGCCGCGGTCAACGAGGACTGCCAGCTCAATGCGGCTCGGACGGCCCAGGTCCATGACGGCGTCGAGAGCGGCGCGGATGGTACGACCCGTATACAGGATGTCGTCCACCAGCACGACGCGCTTGCCGTCGACGCTGAAGGGAATGTTGGTAGCGTGGATCGCGGGAGCGAAATTGGTCGCATAGTCATCGCGGTAGAAGCTGATGTCCAGGCTGCCGAGCGGAACGTCGACGCCCTCGATCTCCTTGATCTCCTCGGCGAGCTTCTTTGCCAGAAGGTCGCCGCGCGTGACGATGCCGACCAGAGCGAGGTCTTCACAGCCCTCGTTGCGCTCGAGAATCTCGTGCGCGATGCGGGTCATTGCTCGATTGACGGCGGTCTCGTCCATGATGACCGCCTTGGGGGAAGTCGTGCCCATCGATCTCCTTCCTCACATGTCTTGACTGCTGACACAGTCAAAAAAATAGATGCCCGACCGCTCAAAGCGGACCAGACACCCACAGGAAGGGCTGCTCTTTGGCAGCAATGTAATTCCATGTGGGTATCTCGTACCCCTTTAATGGTCAAGGGATAGTGTAGCCAACCTCGAGCTTAATTGCGAGCATAAATACAGAGCAATCCGTAAACGGAGCCCAATGCTCCATAAACCTATATATATTTGTGGGACGAGCTTGAAAACGCACGCACGAGCTGGCATAATCCCCTCTGCTGCACGCAAATCGGATCTACGTCCAGGGCCGTGGCGTGAGCACTATCGCCAAAAGACGAATATCTCTGTGTAGATTACGCACAGGGAGCTGCTTCTGTGCTATAGTTCAGGCTTGTTTGTTAACGCGACATGTTCGTTTGTCGCCCAAGGAGGGTCAGTTATGTCCAAAGTTTGCGAAGTTTGCGGTAAGCACCCCGTTGCCGGTCGCTCCATCAGCCACTCTCACCGCGTCACCAACCGTAAGTTCCGCCCCAACATCCAGCGCGTCTACGTCGTCGTCGATGGTCACCGTCGCAAGATGAACGTTTGCTCCACCTGCCTCAAGTCCGGCAAGGTTGCGCGCTCGTAAATAAGGTCTTACCAACAAGTACCTCGGACTCTCCGGGTCAAAGACCTCGCGTTCACATAGAACTTACCAAAGGCGCCCTCCCCTACGGAGGGCGCCTTTTTGCACTCATTGGGGACAGACTTATATGAGGGTTTGCAGATGTCAAAGGGATCATAGCGCAGCTGGTATGCCTTGTAACTAACGGTACGCCTCGAGCGAGTCGGACGCACCTTACACGGGATTGAAATGGATGTAATCGAGTAGCTGCACCGCCTGTGTGTCCGACTCAACCGCGACCCGCGAATAGCGATTATCAAACAGATG
The DNA here is from genome assembly GCA_900551305.1 of uncultured Collinsella sp. Lineage (GTDB taxonomy): Bacteria > Actinomycetota > Coriobacteriia > Coriobacteriales > Coriobacteriaceae > Collinsella. The sequence continues at coordinate 5,260 of URVK01000005.1, read as the reverse complement.
TCCCGTTTTCCCATTGAAATACTCATGAGAGTCTGTCCCCAATGAGCGGGGCGATGCAGCAGGCAGATAGTTTTAGTTAAAACGCTTCATTCAATTGAAGCGTTTTAGTGTGCCTTTTAGAGGAATCTTACCGTTCGCCGAATAATTTCTTGCTATCATGCAAGGCGTAGGGTAAATCTCCGATCGCAAGGAGACACAAATGGTGAAAAAGTCACCGGAAAACACTACTCCCGCAATTGTGGACAACGTAGAGGCGCTTGAGGCTAAGCTCGCTCAGATGCGAGAGGCCCAGGCGCTTTTTGCTACGTACACGCAGGAGCAGGTCGACAAGATCTTCTATGAGGCCGCCATGGCCGCCAACAAGGCTCGTATCCCGTTGGCGAAGATGGCCATCGAGGAGACCGGCCGCGGCGTTCTTGAGGACAAGGTCATCAAGAACCACTACGCCGCAGAGTACATCTACAACGCTTACAAGAACACCAAGACCTGTGGTGTCCTGGAGCGCGACGAGGCTTACGGCATCACCAAGATCGCCGAGCCCATCGGCATCGTGGGCGCCGTCATCCCGACGACCAACCCCACCTCCACCGCGATCTTCAAGACGCTGATCTGCCTGAAGACCCGCAACGCCATCATCATCTCCCCGCACCCGGCTGCCGCCAAGTGCACCATCGCCGCCGTCAAGGCCGGCGCCCCCGAGGGCATCATCGGCTGGGTCGATGTCCCCTCCATCGAGCTGACTAACATGGTCATGCGCGACGTCGACATCATCCTCGCCACCGGTGGCCCGGGCATGGTCAAGGCCGCCTACTCCTCGGGCAAGCCCGCCCTGGGCGTTGGCGCCGGTAACACCCCGGTCGTCATCGACGACACCGCCGACGTTCTGCTCGCAGTCAACTCCATCATCCACTCCAAGACCTTCGACAACGGCATGATCTGCGCTTCCGAGCAGTCCGTGACCGTCATCGACACTATCTACGACCAGGTCAAGGCCGAGTTCCAGAAGCGCGGCTGCTACTTCGTCAAGCAGGGTGCCGAGATGGAGGCCCTGCGTGCCGCCATGTTCAAGAACGGCGCCCTCGATCACCGCATCCCCGGCATGGCTGCCGCCAAGATCGCCGAGGCATCGAGGTTCCCGCCAAGACTAAGATCCTGATCGCCGAGGTCACCTCCACCGACCCCGCCAAGGAGGAGTTCTCCCACGAGAAGCTCTCCCCGGTCCTGGCCATGTACCACGCCAAGGACTTCCAGGAGGCCGTCGACAAGGCCGAGCACCTGGTGCTCGCCGGTGGCCCGGGCCACACCGCCTCTCTGTACGTGCACCCCGCCCAGGCCGAGAAGATCAGCCTGTTCGAGCACGTCATGAAGTCTTGGCGTCACCACCCCGGCTTCTCAGGGTGGTATCGGTGACCTGTACAACTTTGGCATGAAGCCGTCTCTGACCCTGGGCTGCGGCTCCTGGGGCGGCAACTCCGTCTCCGAGAACGTTGGGGTGAAGCACTTGATCAACGTTAAGACTGTGGCCGAGCGCCGTGAGAACATGCTGTGGTTCCGCGCTCCCGAGAAGGTCTACTTCAAGAAGGGTTCCACGCCCGTCGCCCTCGACGAGCTGGGCAACGTCATGGGCAAGAAGCGCGCCTTCATCGTTACCGACCAGTTCCTCTTCAAGAATGGCAACACCCGCGCCATCGAGGCCAAGCTCGACGAGATGGGCATCGCCCACGACTGCTTCTACGACGTCGAGCCCGATCCGTCGCTGCAGTGCGCACGTCGCGGCGCCAAGCAGATGGCTCTCTTTGAGCCGGACGTCATCATCGCCGTCGGCGGTGGCTCCGCTATGGACGCCGGCAAGATCATGTGGATGATGTACGAGCACCCCGAGTGCAAGTTTGAGGACATGGCCATGGACTTCATGGACATCCGCAAGCGTATCTTCACCTTCCCCGAGATGGGCAAGAAGGCCTACTTCGTCGCCGTCCCGACCTCCTCGGGTACCGGCTCCGAGTGCACGCCGTTCGCCATCATCACCGACAAGGAGACCGGCATCAAGTGGCCGCTCGCCGACTACGCGCTGCTCCCCAACATGGCTATCGTCGACGCCGCATGACCGCCCCGCGCGGCCTGACCGCTGCCTCCGGCATCGACGTCATGACCCACGCCATCGAGTCCTACGTCTCCATCATGGCTTCCGACTACACCAAGGGCCTCTCCGAGCGCGCTGCCAAGCTCGTCTTTGAGAACCTGCCCTCCAGCTTCACGAACGGCGCCAAGGACCCGCACGCCCGCGAGGAGATGCACAACGCCTCCTGCATGGCCGGTATGGCCTTCGCCAACGCCTTCCTGGGCCTCAACCACTCCATGGCTCACAAGCTCGGCGCTTTCCATCACCTGCCCCACGGCATCGCTAACGCCGTCATCCTGACCCGCGTCATGCGCTACAACGCCGCCGAGGCTCCCGTCAAGATGGGTACCTTCTCCCAGTATCCTTACCCCAACGCGCTGCACAACTACGCCGAGATGGCCAAGTACTGCGGTATCGAGGGCAAGGACGACAAGGAGGTCTTCGAGAACTTCATCACGAAGCTCGAGGAGCTCAAGGACTTCATCGGTGTCAAGAAGACCATCGCCGACTACGGTGTTGACGAGCAGTACTTCCTCGACACCCTCGACGAGATGACCGAGCAGGCATTCAACGACCAGTGCACCGGCGCTAACCCGCGCTACCCGCTCATGAGCGAGATCAAGGAGCTCTACCTGGACGCCTACTACGGCCGCGAGCCCCAGGACTACGCCGTCTGCTAGTTTTTAGCACGGTTTTTTGCGGCGGGGGTGCAGGGGTGTTTCACACACCCCCGCCGTCGCTTCTATCGCATCGTTGAAAGGATGCAACCATGCTGCTACCCGATTCCAAGACCGAGCTCGTCCGCCGTGGCAACAAGGTCGTTTACGACCTGGGCGACAAGATCGTCAAGGTCTTTAACGAGACCAAGCCTGTCTCCGACGTGTTCAACGAGGCTTTGAATCTTTCCCGCATCAATGAGTGCGGCATCCGCAGCCCCAAGGCTCTTGAGGTTTCCCAGCTCGAGACCGCCAACGGCTGGGCGCTCGTGACCGAGAAGGTTCCGGGCACCACCCTTGCCGAGAAGATGACTGCCGAGCCCCAGCGCTTCGGTGAGTACCTCGAGATGTTCGTCGACCTCCAGATCGAGATCCACGGCTACACCTCCCCGCTGCTCAACCGTCAGCGCGACAAGTTCGCCCGCATGATCGACAGCCTTGATCAGCTCAATGCCACCACGCGTTACAACCTTCAGGAGCGTCTGGACGGTATGACCAAGGAGTTCAAGGTCTGCCACGGCGACTTCAACCCCTCCAACGTCATCGTCGGCGACGACGGCCAGCTCTATGTGTGCGACTGGGCACACGCTACCCAGGGCTCCCCTGCTGCCGACGTTGCCACCACCTACCTGCTCTTTGCCCTCAACAGCAAGGACCAGGCCGAGGCTTATCTGGAGCTCTACTGCGACCGCGCCGACATGCCCATGCAGGTTGTGCGTCAGTGGACGAGCATCGTCGCCGCTTCCGAGCTCGCTCGTAAGCGCAACGTGAACGATGAGTTCCTGAAGAACTGGATCGACGTCGTCGATTATCAGTAATATCTGAGCGATTTATTTCGCATCGGAGGCACAAAGGAAACCCCGCAGCTCGCATGGGCTGTGGGGTTTCCTTTTAGCGATTGAGTACGCCGACAAGATAAAAGGACGGCCCCGCATCTCCCCTATCTGGAGAAATGAACTGCACCCCAAAACTTGGACGGCTTAAATAAGAACTACGCCGCAAGGGGCTGGTTCCGGAACTCCTCCGGGGTCAGCCCCTTCAGTTTAACCTGCCTTCGCCTCGTGTTCCAATGGGCGACGTACGCGTCCAGGTCCGCCTTGAAGGACTCGAAGTCGGGCCATGTCCTTCCCCGGAAGAACTCGTCCTTCATGTGGCCGAAGACCTGCTCGGTGGCGCCGTTGTCGATGCAGTTTCCCTTTCTGGACATGCTCTGGACGATCCCGGCGTCCTTCAGCCTCCCGCACCATGCGGCGTGCTGGTACTGCCAGCCCATGTCGCTGTGGAGCACCGGCGTCGCGCCCTCGGGCATCTTCGCCAGCAGCTGGTCGAGCAGCTCGGCCTGCTGCGCCATGTTCGGGCTGGTCGACGTCGACCACGCGACTATCTCCTTGCTGCCGAAGTCGTACACCGGCGCGAAGTAGGCCTTGCCCCAGGGCTGCTTGAACTCGGTGACGTCGGTGCCCATCTTCTGCCACGGCCCGTCGGCGGCGAAGTCGCGCCCGATGACGTTCTCGAACGTCTCGCCCACGACGCCCCTGTACGAGTTGTACCTATGGTAGTCGGTCTCGCGGCGGATGCCGCAGCGGACCCCCATCTCCCGCATCATCTTGAGCACGGTCTTGTAGGCTATGCGCGCGCCCAGCTCGGCGCGCAGGCACATGGCGACCTGGCGGTGGCCGCACCCGTTGGCCGTACGCGAGAAGATCTCCGCCACCGCGTCCCGCAGCTCCGGGCGCGTCGGCCTGGCCGGGTGCGACAGCGCGTAGTAGTAGCTGGACCGGGCCATGCCGGCGCACTCCAGCAGGCGCCCCAGCTCGTACCCCTCCGCGCGCAGGGCGCTCACGGCCTCGACCTTCGCCCTGGTCAGATCCCGTCCCTCTCGACCAGGGCACGCAATTTTTTTAGGTAGGCCACCTCGGTCTCGAGCCTTCGGCAGCGCTCCTCGAGCTCCTGCTCGCGGGTGCGCCCGCGCGGCTTGGGGCCGGACCCCCTCGGCCTGCCCTTGGGCTTGGGCCTGAGCGCCTCGGCGCCGCCCTCGCGGTAGAGCACGCACCATCTCTTGAGCGGCGCCAGGGACATGACCCCGAACGCCTTCATGGCGTCCCGCTTGCTCATGCCGCCGTCGACCACGGCCGAGGCGGCGGCGACCTTCTGCTCGTATGTGTACCTGGTCTGCTTTCCGTCCATGGATAGCAGCACCTCGCTTCCGAACGACCGGTATACGTAGAGCCATTGTCTCACGGTGTTGCGCGGGACCGACAGCGCCTTCGCCGCCGACTTGAAGCCGTGCCCTCGCTCGAAGAGCCCGATTGCCGCCTTCCTGGCCTCGATGTCGTGTTTCACTCTCAAGTCGACACGCATAAAAAGTGGAGTGGGAAGGATAAACTGGACTTTCTTTTAAGGATCCTCAAGCGTATTGCCG
>URVK01000004.1 GCA_900551305.1 uncultured Collinsella sp. | reverse complement strand
GCGGCGACGGCCGCGGGGTCCGTGCCGGCCGCCGCGCCAAAGCGGATCTCGCCCGCATTGGTAAAGGTGAGCGCGCCGTTGAGGAACACGGCGTCCATGCCCTGGCAGATACCAAGAACGGTATGCTCCCAGCCAAAGCGTTCGGCAATCTTTTGCTCGCTCGTAATGCCGTTGCATAGCGAGGCGATGAGCGTGTTGGGTCCCACGACGCGCTCCATAGTCTTGAGTGCTTGGTCGAGACCGGTGGTCTTGACTGTCAGGATGACCAGATCGGCGGGCGTCGCCTCGCTGGCGCGGACGGACGTGAGATCGCAGGGCTTGCCGTTGACAGTGAGCGCATCGCCCGCGTGACGCTCAAAACGGGTGTCATCCATAACGTATTCGACGGCGTCATTGCCGAGGGCCCTGGCAATCATGCTGCCGTAGAGCAGGCCGACGCCGCCCTTGCCGATAAAAGCGACCTTGTTGATCTGCATGTGAATCATCTCCCCATGTAAAAGGCGCCCGCGTAAGGGGCGCCTGATGGATTGTATGCTGCCAGGGTGATTGGTGGGTGCGCGGGGCGGCTGTTATAAAAAAGAAACGTTTGCCTGGACGCTACGCTGCAGGGCAGACCGCAAAGACATGCGCGTGGTCATGCCCGGCTCCTTTCATCGGGCTTTTTGCTGATGTTAAAGCGGTGCCGTGACGGCTCGATTTCTGCTGCGTTACGATACGTTCTCGATTGCGATTCCACGATGTTTCGGCTGCGTGACCATTGTGTTTCGCCTTGCCGGGGCGCTGATGGCGAAGGGAGGGGCCGTGCAATACCGTGTTGACCCCAAAAGTGGTAACCGAATATCCGCTCTGGGTCTGGGCTGCATGAGGTTTCCCGGTGCGCCGGGACACCCCGATGCGAAGACCGCCGACGCTATCATCTCCCGTGCGGTGGAGCAGGGGATTAACTACCTGGACACGGCCTATCTCTATCCCGGCAACGAGGCGTGCATGGGCGCTTCGCTTGAACGATTGGGGCTGCGTGACCGGGTGTTGCTGGCGACCAAGTTGCCGCATGCTTCGTGCAAGTGTGCGGAGGATTTCGACCGGTTCTTCGATGAGCAATTGCGCCGCCTGCGGACCGACCATATCGACTATTACCTCATGCACAACATTACCTCGCCCGCCCAGTGGGAACGTGTGGTGGCGTTGGGCATCGAGGACTGGATTGCGCGCCAAAAGGCTTCGGGGCGCATTCGCCAGATCGGTTTTTCGTACCACGGCAGTGCGGCGGACTTCCTCACGATGCTCGATGCGTATGTGTGGGACTTTTGCCAGATCCAGTACAACTACGCTGGAGAGCGATATCAGGCGGGAACGGCGGGGCTCATGGCCGCCGCCGAGCGAGGTCTCGCGGTGTTTGTGATGGAGCCGCTTTTGGGCGGACGCTTGGCAGGCAAATTGCCTCCGCGGGCGCGCGCTGTTCTCGATGGTGCATGCGATCGGCATTTGCATACGCCTGCCGCTTGGGGGCTCTCGTGGGTGTGGAATCATCCCCAGGTGACCATGTTGCTTTCTGGTATGACCGATACCGCGCAAGTGGACGAGAATTCGTCACTGGCAGACCTCGCGTTGCCGAATTCGATGACGGCCAACCAGCTCGACACGATTGCGCGCGTGTTGATGGAGTTTGAGAAATCGAACCGTGTGCCCTGCACGGGATGCGGCTACTGCATGCCATGTCCCAAGGGTATTAACATTCCCGGCTGCTTTGCCGCTTACAACGCGAGCTACGCGCACAGCTGGTTTACGGGGCTGTCTCAATACTTTACGGCGAGCGCGGTGCGCACGAGCGAGCCCAAGCTGGTGAGCAATTGCGTCAAGTGCGGTAAATGCGCACGTCACTGCCCGCAGCACATCGATATTCCCGAGCGTCTCGATGACGTGCGCCGACGTTTCCAGCCTGGCCCCGTAACGGCTGTGCTTAAAGCCTTCCGCACAACGCGCTCCTCATGATCCTTTTATATCTTGTGATGGAATAGTTCCTGTTTACGGCAGAATAGGGCAACAGCAGGAACTATTTCGCCGCAACTAATGGGAGACTATCGTGGGTGACCGAGGTTTACGTAATGATTCGCGTGAGGTTCGTTGGGGCATTTTGGGCGCCGGGCACATTTCTCATCGATTTGCATCGTCGCTCAAGAAGGTCGACGGGGCACGGCTGGTGGCTGCGGCCGGCCGCACTCCTGCACATGTCGAGGAATTTTGCCGAGTGTTTTCGATCGATGCTGCGCATGGCCATGTCTCGGTCGACGATAACGGCAATGCGGCTTATGACGCGCTGATTGCCGACCCCGATGTCGACGCAATCTACTTGGCTCTTCCGCATGGCATGCATACGCGTTGGGCCTGTCGCGCGCTGCGCGCCGGAAAGGCCGTGCTGTGCGAAAAGCCGGCCGTTTTGAGTGAGGAAGAGGCTCTCTCGATTGCCTCCACCTCTCGTGAGCGCGGCGTGCTGTTTATGGAGGCGATGAAGAATCGGTTTTGCCCGATGCGCACTCGCGTGAAGGACTTGCTTGCGTCGGGTGAGCTTGGCCGTATTGTCTCGATTGAAAGCGTGCAAAAGCTCGATTACGGCGAGCCTCCTTCGGGCTATCTGCTTGATCCGTTGCAGGGCGGCTGTCTATATGACATGGGCTGTTATGCGGTCGGTTGGTTTGAGGATTTGCTCGCGGGCGCGTGCGAGGTTTCGTCCCGTGAAGTTCGCTGGCGTGACGTATCGGGCGGCCGCGTCGATTGGGCCGACGAGATCCATATGAGCGTCGGCGGTATACCCATTCATATGGCGTGCGACGGCAAAGCAACATATGAAAGCCGCTTAACGATTGCCTGTGAGCGGGGCTCGTTGGAAATCGAGCGTCTCCATCGCCCCGAGCTCGCCCATGTGAAGTATTCCGACGGTCGAACGCTAGAAATAAATGCCCCGTTTGAGATCGATGATTTCTACGGCGAAATCCAGCATGCGACCCAGCTCATCTGGGCGGGGAAACTCGAAAGCCCCATCATGTCCCTAGCCGCCACACAGCGCTGCGCACGCATCATCGATGCGATTCGTTTGAAACTTTAGGGCGTGGGGCATGGCACCAGCGCTTGGAATGCCTGGAGGCCTTTGTCCCTGATGCCCCTTTTATAACTTGCGGTGGAATACGGTCTGTTTGCGCCAAAATAGGGCACCAATAGACCGTATTTCACCGCAACTGATAAGGGAGAGCTGGAGATGCTGACGATCGGGTGTCATCTTTCGACGACGAAGGGCTATCGGGCAATGGGGGAGACGGCGTTGTCCATTGGCGCCAATACCTTTGCATTCTTTACGCGCAACCCGCGCGGTGGCAAGGCAAAAGACCTTGACATGGATGACGTGGCGGCTCTGCGCGAGCTTATGGCGCAAAACGACTTTGGACCGCTGGTGGCGCATGCCCCGTATACCTATAACCCCTGCTCCGCTAAGGAGCGGGCGCGCGAGTTTGCCTTGGAGGCAATGGCCGAGGACTTGCAGCGTCTGGAAACACTGCCCGGCAACTACTACAACTTCCATCCCGGTGCGCATGTGGGACAGGGCTCCGACGTCGGCATTCAGATGATTGTCGACACGCTGTGCCAGGTGATGTTTGAGGGGCAGCAGACGACGGTATTACTCGAGACCATGGCAGGAAAGGGCACCGAGGTGGGCTGTAGCTTTGAAGAACTGGCGTGCATTATCGAGGGCGTTGCCGCCAAGCGCCCAGAGCTGTCCGATAAGCTGGGCGTTTGTTTGGACACCTGCCATGTGAGCGATGCCGGCTACGACATCATCCATGATCTGGACGACGTACTCGACGAGTTCGACCGCGTGGTGGGTATCGATCGCTTGCATGCCGTACACATCAACGATTCGAAGAACCCTTGTGGCGCCCATAAAGATCGTCACGAGTGCATCGGCAAAGGATACCTTGGCAGCGAGGAATTTGGTGGCGGTATGCAGGTTATGCAGAATATTGTATCGAATGGCCGTTTGCGTTCGCTGCCGTTTATTTTGGAGACTCCGAACGAACTTGCAGGTTATGCAGCTGAAATTAGACTATTAAGGTCATTGCAGCAGTAATAACTGTTACAAAGTGGAGTGTTCCATTCACGTTATGGGTTTGTTTCAATCAGTTTTCTCATTGCAGATTCGTAATTCCGGGTGCATAATAGCCAACAGTTTTTGCAGACCTCTGAATCAAACGAGGTCACCGGAAGGAGACTGATTATGAAGCTTAAGAAGCTTGGCGCATTTGCCGCCACAGGCGCCATGGCGCTCGCCCTCGCACTGACGGGCTGCGGCTCGTCCAACGCCACCTCTGGTTCTGATGCCGGTTCCAGCAGCTCTGACGACGCTAAGGTCGAGAAGGTCGACGGCTCCAAGGAGTACGCGCTCGTCAAGGACGGTACACTGACCGTCGGCACCTCTGCCGAGTACGCTCCGTTTGAGTACAAGGATGACAACGGCGATTATCAGGGCTTTGACCTTGAGCTCATCAAGGCTATCGGCGACAAGCTGGGCCTGGATGTCGAGTATGTCAACAATGACTTTGACACGCTGGTTCCGGGCGTCGCTTCGGGCGCCAAGTATGACGTTTCCATCGCGGCTATCACCGACACGCCCGAGCGTGAGAAGGAAGTCACTTTCTCTGATTCCTATTACATGGACGATCAGGCTATCGTGACCAAGGTCGATAACACCGACATCACGGCCGACAACTACAGCGAGAAGCTCAACAACGCTGACGCTACCATCATCGTCCAGTCTGGCTCGACCGCCGAGGCCTTTGCCCAGGAGAACTTCCCCAAGGCCAAGATTGTCCCCTACAAGGACGCTACCGAGTGCTTCAGCGCCCTGCAGTCCGATAAGGGCGACGCCGTAGTCACCAACCGCTCCGTTGCCAGCCAGCTGACCGCCGAGCAGTTCAACACCTGCCAGACCATCAAGCAGATCAGCACCGGCGAGGAGTACGCCATCGCCATCAACCAAGGCAACACCAAGCTCAAGGACGACATCAACCAGGCCATCAAGGACCTGACTGATGACGGTACCGTTGACGCCCTCATGGCTAAGTACAACATCAAGTAAAATAGCTACTTGATTGCGCGCGGGCCCTTTCCGTTTTGGCGGAGAGGGCCTTTGCGCTTCTTGAATGGGCGTCATCCCGCCCCGTTATGTCGGCAACTTAAACGTTAGGAGCCACCTTGTCTCGATTGAACCAAGGAGCTACGGGCCAGAGCTATCCACTGCCCTCGATGCTCCAAAAGCTGGCCTGCGCCCTGGCTGTGGCGCTCGCCTTGGTATGCGCGGGGGCCTGCGTGCCCTCGACTGCCCAGGCGCTTGAGACCGCAAAGATCACCGCCCGACCCAACACCGGTTCGGGTAGCGACGTGGTCGGTGGCACCGAGACGCGCATCACTTGGGAAGTTCAGGCCGATGCCGACGAGGAGCTGAGCGGTCTTTCTTTGACGTTTGTCGACGGCACGACGTTTGGTACCGATGACACGCGATTGACGATGCTCTCGGGCGAGGACCTCATGGATCGTACGCCCATGAAGCCCACGTGCAAGGCTGACGGCCAGACGCTCAAGATTGACTTTGGCGAGACGGCGCCTGCCGGCGGTTTTTTCCGTGTCGAGGTTTACGGTGTGACGTTTCCCGTCGAGGGCGGCGATGAGGCCTTTAGCGGCACCTATACGCTCGCCGACGGTTCGACCAAGAAGATTTCCAAGATTCCTCCCGTCGAGATTAAGGGCGTGACGGCATTCGATAACTTCCTGGCCGACCTTAAGGAACAGCCGTGGGTCGAGGCCTGGAACTCCAATATGTTTCTGCGCCTGTTCTTAAACCCGGTCATTTTGGTCCAAAGCCTGCCGATCGTCTTTAAGGGCTTCCTCATGTCGCTCTCGATCGTGCTCGTGGCGTTTCCGCTGGCAATCCCCTTTGGCTTTGCCTTGTCGCTCATGCGCATCTCCAAGTCGCGCATCCTGCGCTGTCTTGCCGGCATCTATGTGAATATCATTCGCGGTACGCCGGCGTTCCTGCAGATCTATATCGCGTTCTTCGGTCTGCCGTTGGCCGGCGTCAAGGTGGACGACTATGTCTTGGGCGTCATCGTCATGGCCATGAACTCGTCTGCGTACCTGTGCGAGATCTTCCGTGCCGGTATTCAATCGATCCCCAAGGGCCAAAACGAGGCTGCTCGCTCTCTGGGCATGAATGCCTTCCAGACGCTGCTCTACGTTATGATTCCGCAGACGTTCCGCAATGTTTTGCCTACGCTGACCAGCGAGTTTATCTTGCTTTACAAGGATACGTCGCTGCTTGCCGCCGTGGGTGTGGTCGAAATCGTCATGAACGCCCGTACCATCGTGGCCACGACGGGCTCCATTACACCGTACGTGGTTGCCGCCCTGTTCTATCTGGTCATCACCCTGCCGCTCGCTCGCTTGGTGAGCGGTCTTGAGGCGAGGCTTTTGGGTACGACCGAGACCAAGAAGAAGCGTCCCGCCAAGAGCGCCGGACAGGTTGTCGCGACGCCTGCCGATCACATCGCCGGTCTGTAAGGAGGTCCTATCATGAGCGAAACCAATAACTCGAACGAGGTCGTCGTCAGCATCAAGAACCTCCAGAAGGCCTTTGGCGATAACGTGGTCCTGCGCGATATCGATCTGGATGTGCATAGGGGCGAGGTCGTCGTAGTTCTGGGTCCTTCGGGCTCGGGCAAGTCGACGATGCTTCGCTGCATCAATCGTCTGGAGCATCCTACGAGTGGTTCGATTGTCGTCGAGGGCGTGGATGTGTGCGCCAAGGGCGTTGACCTCAATAAGGTGCGTACGCACTTGGGCATGGTGTTTCAGCAGTTCAACCTGTTCCCGCACCTGTCGGTCAAAAAGAACGTCATGCTTGCGCAGCAAAAGGTGCTCAAGCGCAGCAAGGAAGAGGCCGAGAAGATCGCCGTCGAGGAGCTGACCAAGGTCGGTCTTGCCGAGCGTATCGACTTTATGCCGAGCCAGCTCTCGGGCGGCCAGCAGCAGCGCGTTGCCATCGCCCGCGCCCTGTCGATGAACCCTCACGTTATGCTCTTTGACGAGGCCACGTCGGCGCTCGATCCCGAGCTGGTTCGCGACGTTCTGGGTGTCATGCGCGACCTGGCACGCGATGGCATGACCATGATCGTCGTGACGCACGAGATGGGCTTTGCCCGCGACGTCGCCGACCGCGTCGTCTTTATGGACGGCGGCGTCATTGTGGAAGAGGGTACGCCGAGCGAGGTCTTCGACCACCCCAAGAGCGAGCGCACCAAGGCGTTCTTGGGCAATATCTCGTAGCCGCTTTATATGACTGACATAGCAGAAAACGGGAGCCGGATGTGATCCGGCTCCCGTTTTTGTTGGGACGCGAATGTGTTTTGTTGCAATGCGCGTTGCGGGCGGAGCTCATTGCCGCTAGGCGAGCTCGGCTCCAAGGGCGCGGCAGGCCGCTTCGCTCTCATCATCGGGGGCGTCGTAGCAGATGACGGAATCGACGACGTTGACGCCCTCCTCGTCGGCGTCCGCCTTCCAGTTGTCCATCCATTCGCCCTCGGCCCACGAATAAGAGCCAAAGAGGACGACCTTCTTGTCGCCGAGGGTCTCCTTGACCTCATCCCACATGGGCTGGAACTCATCATATTCAAGCTCCTCGGAACCCATGGCGGGGCAGCCGAAGGCGATAGCGTCATAGCCAGCGGCCTTGTCTGCGGAGAAGTCGGCGCAGGAGATGACCTCTGCCTCGGCGCCGGCATCGGTTGCACCTTCGGCAACGAGGTTTGCCATGGCCTCGGTGTTGCCCGTGCCGCTCCAGTAGACGACGGCGATCTTGCTCATGTTGAGTCCTTTCAGTTGTGCGGCAGGTTGCCACGGCTTCTATGTTCTATCGGGTTGCCTGGGCAAGTTGCGCCAAGCTGTAGCCCTGCTGATAGACAAAGGTGAAGTATTGGGTGCAGGCGCGGTAGGCATCAAACGTCGCAAGTGCCTGCTCGACATTTGCGTAGACCTTCCAGGCCCCAAAGACCTTATAGTTCTCGCCGCGCTGGACGATAAACTCGTGCACGTCGTCGTAGGGATATCCTAGGAAGTAGCCTATTTCGTGCGGAAACTCGCAGGTGCAGTCGTTGCTGCAGCTAGCTTGCTGGGGTAGTGCGCATCGAGTCTGGCTACAGGCGCATTCCGCGACGTTATTACTCGCGAGCGTGATGCGTGATGCCAAATGCACAAGGCATGTCGAAAGGTCTCTCGTGTCGTAGCCTTCCGAGGCGAGCGCCGTTTTGGCGCAAGGGTCCGCGAAATAGGTGGTGAGGCTTTTGGCTCGGTACACGTACACGAGCGCTCCGCAGGGCCGCCAGACCAAAACACTCAGGTGGATGCCAAGCGGGTCAAGCTCGCGGTTGCACTGGGCGATAACGTTGAGCAGGCGTGCTCGGCGTTCTGCGATGGTTTCTGTTGCGGTCGAGCCGTCCCCGTGGGCGTAGGTGCCTGGATAGGTAAAGAGCGATGCCGGCTTGATGCCCGCGAGCGTGGGGGAGCAGTTGCGCACGACTGCTGCCTGAAACGTTGGGATGTCTATGGTTCGAGTCACGTCGCTCCTTACGGATCTAAACTGTTAGCCTAGGAAAACTTATACACGAAAGTAAGCCATGGTCAACAAAAAAGTTTGAAGAGGAAAACTAATTGACCGAACGGACATGATTTTGGGTTAAGATGGGGACACCCCATGGGGGTATCTAGATAGTGCTACTGAAAGGGGAACGCATGAGTGACTTGCTCAACCCTGCGAATCTCATCGTGCTGACCGTCATTGCCGTCGGCATGTTTTTTGGACTGCGTCGCATTGCCGCTTCGACACACGGGAAGAGTTGCTGCAGCGATGGTGCGAGCGGCAAGAAGGCCAAAAAGGTTGTGGTGGCAGACACCGACGAGTCCCACTACCCCTATCGTGAGGAACTCCTTATCGGCGGCATGAGTTGCGACGGCTGCGCCCGGAATGTGACGAATGCCCTCAATGCGCTTGATGGCGTGTGGGCTACGGTAACGTACGCGGACCACACGGCACGCGTGCGCTCGAAGCGCCCGGTTGATCGCGACACACTCGAGACGGCAGTGAGGGGTGCGGGCTATTACGTTATGAAAATGTAGGCGTTGCCCTCTCCGGTGGGTACCAGCCTCCTGCCCATTGTGACTATCGGCATCCAAAAATTTGCGCAAAAATAACCTTTAGATGCGGCAAAAGTGGAGTTTGGTGACGGTTTCGCGGAATTCGCTACCAATCGAGCATCTATGAACCCGTCCAAAAAATTACAGGTGTATATTTATACACTGATTATTGCTGTGCTCAGATTGCAATTAACCGTGGACAGAAATGAAGAATGCTAAAACTGGGCTTTAGGACAGGGGAGGCTATAACCTTATGAGACGAGTGGGAACACTTGGCTTGGTGGCAGCGCTTGCCGCTATCTTGGTATCGCCGCTGCCGGCGCACGCCGAAGACGCATCGGGTGCCGTTACCTACAATGCGGGAAATGGGTATTCCTTTGAGAAGCTCTCGCATCCTACGGTAGGAACGTCGCAGCCGGATGGCATCGTCGACTACCAGGGTAACGGTGCCGTTGCCGTTCCGGGCGCCGATGGTAATACGGCCAACAACGAAGGCGATCGCGGCCAGAGCTACACTTGAGCGGCTGCGAGCTATGGTGACTGGCTTTATGTGGGCACCTGCTATGCGGCGATGGGCAACACGCTGACGCTCATGAACAGCACGCTGGGCGATTCCTTTGATGTCGAAACCATGCGCCTGACGCTGGAGGCCATGTTTAACGGTACCTTCTTCTATGGACAGCAGAAGGAGGACGGCACGGCCGACAAGGACAGCGGCGGCATCTTGGTCAAGATCAATACCAAGACCGGTGAGACCAAGCTGCTACTCTCTGAATCGCTCAACGGCGTCGCTCCTTTGTTCCGCAATGCCGTGAGCTATAAGGGTAAGCTCTATTTCTGCGGCAGCGTCAGGACCAATGACGGCAAAGGCGGCCTGCCTGCTGTATACGAGATCGATCCTAAGACGGATGAGTACAAAGTTGTCTATCAGGGCCTTTCGAGCATGCAGGATTACGGTGCTGCCTACAAGCAGGGCATTTCTACCGGTATCCGCGGCATGTGCGTCCATGATGGCCAGCTCGTCATCAGTAATGTGGGTAAAGACGCGAACGGTAATTTTGTGTCGACAATCCTGACGTCGTCTGACCCCTCGAAGGGCCAGGACAGCTTCACCGAGATTGCCAACTCGGAGACGCTGTTTGGCTATCCGGCGATTCGCTATCAGGACAGCATCTACGGCGGCGCCATTTGGGATATGGTCTCGTACAATGGCCATCTCTATGCGACCATCTGCACCGGTACGCCCGAGAACGCTCCCGATGATAATTCCATGCAGTCGTTTGCCATGGTCCGTGGCGACAAGAATGCCGACGGCAGCTATTCGTGGACTCCCATTGTCGGCGATCAGAAGACGGACGGTGCAAAGTACTGCTTTGGCATCGATCCTGCCCGTACCCGTTCTGGCGCTGCCAACCTCATCGTCTACAACGACTACCTCTATATCGGTGAATACAACGACGAGGAGATTGCCCTCGAGCGCATCCTGTTCAACAAATCCAACACCGAAGAGGGCGGCAAGGGCAGCATGGGTGGCGTTGACTGCTCGTTTGTGAATGCCAATCTTGGGCAGTCGGTTAACATCTATCGCATGGACAAGGACGAGAACATGGAGCTCGTCGTTGGCGATCGCACCGACATGTTCCCCGAGGGCGGTATTTCCGGCCTGACTTCGGGCTTTGGCCGAAACGAGAACCAGTACATTTGGCGCATGCAGAAGTTCGACGGCAAACTGTATATCGGTACCTTTGATACCGCGAGCCTGCTTGAGCCGATCGGCCAGTTCTCCAATGGCGACATTATCGATATGACGCCCGAGGAGTGGGACTCTCAGGTTCAGCGCCTTAGGGACCTGCTCGATCACCTGCTCGACAAGAAATCGCCTGACGACCCCATCGTTCCCGTGAACACGCTTGCGGACGATGATTCAAACGAGGCCGTCGAGGTCGATGATTCGAACGAAGCTGCTGAGGTTGATGATTCAAACAAGGCCGTCGATGTCGATGACGAGAAGACCGAGGTTGCTAAGGGCTTTGGCGATCTGAGCGATGCGCTGGAGGATGCCGCGGGCGGTCTTTGCGATCAGGCCGCGACGATGTCCCAGGACTTTGAGGACGACGCCGCTTATGTCCAGAAGATCGATGGCGAGATCGCGTACTTCAAGTCCTTTGCCGACCAGTATCAGGACATGCTCGATAGCTATGAGAGCCTTAAGCAGCAGTACGAGGATGCCTATGGCACCGAGCTGCCGAGCGATATTCAGGATGCGCTCGATAAGCTGCTGAGCGAGGAGAACCTCAAGAAGTTGCAGAGTGTCCTTACGTGCATGTGTTACCTGCGCGATGCCGAGCGCGGCTTTGATATGTATGTGACCGAGGACGGCGTGAACTTTACGACGCTGACGACCAATGGCTTTAACGATCCGTATAACCATGGTCTGCGCACCTTTGCGGTGACCAACCAGGGTCTGTGCCTTGGTACCGCCAACCCGTTCTATGGTTGCCAGGTCTGGATCCAGCGCAAGGAGAATTCGGAGAATCCGGTTGATCCCGGTACTCCGGATCCGACGGAACCCACCGATCCTTCGCAGCCGGGTGGCGGCGATCAGCCTGGCGGCAGCCAGACGGGTGGCAACGACCAGTCGAGCAGCACCACGACCACCGTCACGACGACCGCTAAGAAGACTCCGAAGGACGGCTCGCTGCCTCGCGCTGGCGACTCGACCCTCACGCTGGTCTTGGGATTGCTGGTTGCAGCTGCCGCAGTGCTTGGCATTGCTCTCGTCTTGCGCAAGCGTTCTCGTCGCTAGGCTCGTCCGCGTAGCTCAATGTCCTGGATATCGTCGAAGTTGATGGCGATATCCCTGAGTTTGAGCAGCTTGAATGCGGGTAACGCTTCGTCGAGAATGCCCGTGCGGCTACGATAGCCGTACGTATCGTAATAGGTGACGCGCACCAAGTCGCCGCGTTTGAGACCCTCGAGCTTTTGCGAAAGCTCGAGGGCTTTTTCTTCCGTGAGCTCACGTTTTTGCTCGACGGTGATTTCCTGCTTGCGCACGAGTTCGTAGTATCCCGTGAGGGCGGCAAAGGGCATAAACTGTGCGGCGCGGTTGGCGCGCACGGCACCGTTGGCAGTGAGGTTGGGGTCGGCTGCGCGGCGTCTGCCCTCGGGGTCCGCCAGGCGCTCGAAGGCGGTCGGCGGGCGCATGGGCTGTTGTTTGGGTTTAGGCACGGTGTCCTCCAACTTGATCGTTGCGCTCGCGCGCGGTGGCGCCGGCGGTAAAGCTTAATCCCTTGACGAGCGCGTTCTTGCCGTACTTGCCTTTCACGGCCAGGACGGCGCGCGCCAGGTCGCGCTCGCGCTCATCGGCCTCGATATCGCTGAACAGATCGATGGTGGCAAATTCCTCGGGCACAAGATTGCTAAAGCCCAGGTTGATGCGCTTGACCGGTCGTTTGGGATCGACAGTCTGCGCCCAGAGCTCATCGAAATAGCCCATGATCTTCTTAAACGAATTGGTACGCTCGGGCAGCTTGCGCGAGGCGTTGGAGTGCGCAAAGAGCGCGGCATAGCCACCACGCGGTTTGCCACCATGCTCTCCCACAAAGATGCCATCGATTGCCTGCGCTTCGCGCACCAGGCGGCGCCGTTCGTCATCGCGCTGGACGGGCTTGGGAGCACGGGGCGCGAGCTCGGGGCCGGCGGTTGCGGTGGGTTCGATGCTCGACGTACTCGAGCGCAGGTGTCCGCATCCGTCCACATATTGTGCAGTACCGCTGGCATCAAGCCTGCGTATGTCGGCGCGCTCGCTCGCGTAGCCCACAAAGAGCGAGATGCTGTCGCAGACCACGTGCTTATCGATCAAGTCCAACACGGCGTTGTCGACCATCTCGCGCAAGACGGTGTAGGCCTGCTCGTAGGCATAGCCCTTCGAGAGCACCTGTCCTGTGGTGGTCGAAGTTGCTTGCGGGCGATAGGCTTGGATATCGGCGATGGTTGTCGGCTCGCGTCCGAAGGCGTGGTCGATGAGATACTCGGCATTGACGCCGAGCTCGTCGTAAAGCAGGTTTTCGTCGAGCGCCGCGACGCCCATCAGATCGTAGACGCCGTATTTTTCGAGTCGTGCTGCCACGCCGGGGCCGATGCCCCAGATATCGGTGATGGGACGATGGGGCCAGATTTCCTTGCGAAAGGTCTCATCGTCGAGTATGCCGATGCGGCTGGGGGCGTGCCTGGGGGGGAAATTGCGTCACTACATGGTGCTTGGCGGTGATATCGAGTGCAACCTTGGCCTGGAATAGGTTGGGGCCGATGCCGACCGTCGCCGTGATGCCGGTGCGCGCCAGGACCTCGTCGCGCAACATGCAGGCGAAGCCTTCCGCATCGGTGTGATAGAGGTCCAGATAGGGTGTCACGTCGATAAAGCACTCGTCAATTGAGTAGACGTGCACGTCCTGGGGGCTGACGTATTCCAGATAGATGCCGTAGATTTGCGCCGACACCTCCATGTAGTGCTGCATGCGCGGCACTGCTTTGATGCAGTCGATGCCGTCGGGAATCTCGAACAGACGGCAGCGGTTGTGAATACCTAAGTCCTTCATGGCCTGCGTGATAGCGAGGCAGATGGTCGTGCGTCCGCGCGATTCGTCGGCAACGACCAGGTTGGTGGTGAGCGGATCGAGCCCACGGTCGACGCACTCGACGCTGGCATAAAACGTCTTGAGGTCGATGCAGATATAGGTGTGCTGCTCGTGCGCCATCCGTGCCCTTCCATCAAACACATGTTCTTATCGAATACCTGTTCGATAATACCCGCTTGCACGGACACCGTCAAAATCTGTCCCTTTTTGGCAAGTATGGTCGTGCGGCTTCATCGGGGTTTTAACGCAGCCCTAAAGAGCGCGAAACAGCTCGGAAAAGCTCGCTTCGTAGCATGAGCCTAACGATCGATACCACCATAAAGCACGGAAGGGTTGTGGGGATAATGGTCAACTATGGGTTTGGTATGCCGACGCGCTTGGTTGCGGATGGGGATGTGGCTCGCTGGTGCGGGCGATTGGTTGCCCACTATGGCGGCACCAAGGCACTGGTCGTGCTGGGAGGCGACAAGCACACGCGCGATGAGCTCGTTTCGGCGGCGCTGGGCTCGCTCGATCGTGCCCTGCTCGAACGCGTACTCTTTCGTTGCGGTTCGGCCGGGGGCGACGGGGGAGACGATTTGGTCGATGAGGCCGTAGCCCTGGCAACCGATGAGGGCGTGGACTTTGTCCTGGCGATTGGCGATGCCGATACGGCGGGCTTTGCGCGCGAACTCGCTCGTCGCATGGCCATGCTCGATGCCGGCGAGGACGGCTTTGTGCCTTATGGGTGCATTGTCTCGGAGGGCAAGGTGCCTGCCGTCGCGGGAGCCGGCGAGGTTCCCGTTTTTGCCATTATCGCTCCCGAATTGCTTGAGGGCATTGGGTCTCCTCTGCGCGAGTTGCTCGGTAGCGTCTGCGCCGCGGCCTAATATTTGCCATAAAAGGACAGGTTATTTTTGGTTGGTAAAGCGTTTGACCTGCCAAAATAAGCCTGTCCCTTTTTGATCGGTTGCCGTTTGGGGGCCGATTGGCAACGCTCGCTGATTGTAGTCTTGACCTGCGCTAGAATAGTGGCATCTGAATGTCCGGGCGCATGGAGGCGTGCGCCCGTATGCTGAGGAGGACTCTATGGCAACTGTTGCCGCACCTATCGATGCTACGTCGACTGCCGCTTGGAAGGCACTCGAGGCCCATCAGGAGAAGCTCGAGGCCGAGGGTATCGACCTCAAGGCCTGGTTCGCCGCCGATGCCGAGCGCGTGAACAAGCTGAGCTTTGACGCTGGTGACCTGCACTTCGATCTGTCGAAGAACCTGGTGACCGATGAGACCGTCAAGCTGCTGTGCGATCTTGCCCGCGAGGTGAAGCTCGAGGAGCGCCGCGATGCCATGTTCTCCGGCGAGCACATCAACACCACCGAGGACCGCGCCGTCCTGCACACCGCGCTGCGCCGTCCGGCAAGCGAGAAGGGCCAGCTCATCGTCGACGGTCAGGACGTCGTCGCCGACGTGCACGAGGTCCTCGACCGCATGTATGCCTTCGCCGAGCGCGTGCGCTCCGGTGAGTGGAAGGGCGTTACCGGCAAGAAGATCGAGCACCTGGTGTCCATCGGCATCGGCGGGGCCGCTCCTGGGCCGGGCCACGCCCAGACGAAGTGCTCCGATCTGGGCCCGGTCATGGCCTACGAGGCTCTGCGTCCCTATGCCGACGCCGGTATCGACTGCCGCTACATCTCCAACATCGACCCCAACGACCAAGCCGAGAAGCTTAAGGGTCTGGATCCCGAGACCACGCTCGTGATCATCGTCTCCAAGACCTTCACCACGCTCGAGACCCTCACCAATGCCCGCGAGGTCAAGACCTGGATGCTCGAGCAGCTCAAGGCCCAGGGCGCCATCGACGGCTCCGATGAGCAGAACGCCGAGGCCGTGGCAAAGCACTTCGTCGCCGTCTCCACCGCACTCGAGAAGGTTGAGGCCTTCGGTATCGACCCCGCCAACGCCTTCGGTTTCTGGAACTGGGTTGGCGGCCGCTATTCCGTTGACTCCGCCGTGGGCCTGTCGCTGATCGTCGTGCTCGGCCCCGAGCGCTTCCAGCAGTTCCTCGAGGGCTTCCACGCCATCGACGAGTACTTCTGCAACACCCCGCTCGAGAACAATGCCGTCGCGCTGATGGGCCTGTTCAACGTCTGGTACGTCAACTTCTTCGGTTCCAAGAGCCACGCCGTGCTGCCGTACTGCCAGTACCTGCACCGCTTCCCGGCCTACCTGCAGCAGCTCACCATGGAGTCCAACGGCAAGCATGTCCGTTGGGACGGCAGCGCCGTGACCTCCGACACCGGTGAGATCTTCTGGGGCGAGCCCGGCACCAACGGCCAGCATGCCTTCTACCAGCTGCTGCACCAGGGCACCGTGGTGGTTCCGGCCGATTTCATCGCCTTTGCCAATACCGCCAACCCTGCGACCGATAGCGGTCAGGACGTGCATGAGCTGTTCCTGGGCAACTTCCTGGCCCAGACCAAGGCGCTCGCCTTTGGCAAGACGGCCGACGAGGTTCGTGCCGAGGGCACGCCTGAGCAGATCGTCCCGGCCCGCTGCTTTGAGGGCAACCGTCCGACGACCTCGATCTTCGGCGACACGTTGACCCCGTTCGCGCTCGGCGAGCTCATCGCCCTGTACGAGCACATCACGTTTGTCGAGGGCACGGTCTGGGGCATCGACTCCTACGACCAGTGGGGCGTCGAGCTGGGCAAGCAGCTTGCCAAGCAGATCACCCCGGCCTTCCACGATGACGCCGCCAAGGCCGAGCAGGACGCTTCGACCCAGGCGCTCATCGAGTTCTATCGCGCGCATCGCAAGTAGTCGCTGCTGTTAACGCATCGCGCCTTATAGTCAGGGGCCCGTATCCTATCGGATGCGGGCCCCTTTGCTTTGCCGTGGTCCCGGGGCGCACGGCCTTTAAGGACCTTCGCCGGAGCGTCGCGTGCTGCGAAGGCCCTGCGTCTAGAGCTCGGCCTCCGCATGGCCTCGCTGCGCCTCGGGCAGCTCCCCGTAGAGCGGATGGTCTTCGAGCCTAAAGCGCTCGACCTGTTCGGGAGTGTGGCCGCGGACGAACAGCCACGAGCGATCAATCGGCGTCGCCATGAGCGTGCTGGGCAGCGCGTCGGCGCGGTCGGAAAACACCCGGGCACTCTCGGGATCCTGGAACGCCAGCACCAGATGCGTGTCGCAGTTGCCCATGATGGAGCGTGCGCGTGCCTCGCCATAGAGCGCATCGAGCTGGTTGGTCGACTGCAGCAGCAGCGTTGCCCAGATGTTGCGGCTTCGGATAATCGAGAGCACGTTGTCGATCTGGGGGATCTGCAGATTTGCGAAGTCATCGAGCATAAAGCGCACGGGCCCGGGCAGGCTGCCGTCGGGCTGCCTATCGGCCTCACGAATGAGGCCCATAAACGCCTGCGAAATAAAGAGGCCGGTCAGCGGATCGAGATTGCGGTCAATATCGCTCACGGTTACAAACAGGGCGCAGGGGGTGTGTCCCATGGAAGCGAAGTCCACCTGATGGCACTCACGATAGAGCTGTGCCGCACCGTCGAATCCCAGACACATGACCTTTTCGGCAAGGATGCCGACGATGCTCGCGTGCATGCGCTCGGCATTTTGCGTAATGGCGTAGCGCCGCCATAGCGAGAGGGCATAGCTTTGGGGGTCGGTCGTGATCAGGTCGTCAAACAATCGACCCGTGGCACCGTCCTGCAGGTGCTCGATCAGCTTGATGACCGAGCTGATCGTCTGCTCGTCGGCGGGTAGCTGTTCGGTGACGTAGGCGATAAGACACGACAGCAGGTTTGCCGCCGCATGATCCCAAAAAGGCTGGTTGTTGTCCTCGATGGGGCAGATGGCCTTTGCCACCGAGAGGATGTCCTGCTGGTTGGGCCTGCCGTCCGCCTTGCGGCGAATGTGCCTCAGGGGGTTGTAGCCGCAGCGCTCGATGCCGGGCGCAAGGGCCGGGACGGTGTTGAGGTCGGCGAAGTTGAGACATTGCACGCGGTAACCGTGGGCTGCCAGCACGGGTCCCACTTCGCGACAGAGCGTGCCTTTGGTGTCGAGCACGATGTAGCTTGCGTTCATTTGCAGCAGGTTGGGCTTGAGGACGTTTCGGGTCTTGCCGGCTCCCGAGGGGCCGATCACAAGTGCATTGTTGTTGAGTCCCGTTTGGCGGGTGTCGCAGGAAAGCGTTCGATCCTTGGCGAGGATGGTGGACGATGCGGACTCAGATGCGGCGAGGCGGCTGGCGAGGTTAGACATGGGCGACCTCCTTGGTGGTCGAGAGGATTTCGTGGGCAAAGCCGAGCTCGACGGCGCGCTCGGCCGAAAGGTAGGTGTCTTTTGCAGTGAGGGACTGGATGCGCTTGGGCGTGAGGCCGCTGCGGTCCGAGAGGATTTGCGTGAGGGTCTTGCGGGTCTGCATGAGACGCCGGCTGGTTTCCTGCAGCGCAAGTGCCGAGCCGCCTGCCCCCTGGGGGATCAGCGGGTCGTGAATCATGAGCTCTGCATGGGGCGCCATACGGCGAACGTCGCCGCCCATAAAGATCACGGCGCCCATGGACGCGGCGAATTCCAGGCAGACGGTGCGGATGGGGCACGATGCGAGGCGCATGGCGTCATAGATCGCAAGACCCGATCGCACGCTTCCGCCGGCGCTGGCGACAAATATGGTGATGGGGCGGCTGGGGTCGGTGGCATCGAGCAGGCGGATCTGCTGGCATAGGTCGTGGGCCATCGGGCTTTCGATGTTTCCCATGACGGAGAGCTCGCGACGGGCGAGCATCTCATCGTAAATGCTGGTGAGCGTGATACCTCGGGCGGATTCACGCATGGTGAGGGGGCTGATGATGGGGGAATGATTGGTGTCCATGAGGACTCCTTTCTGTTGGTTGTGTTGTGGAATAGGATTGTTGCCCGCGGGGGGTCTGGCGGGCTACGGGGTTCGTCCGAGCCTGAGATCGAGCTCGGTTGTGGGGCAGGCTGCCTGTTCGTGCGGCTCGCAAGCGCCAAGGGCTCCAAAGCGATGGAGCGTTGCGACGGGCGTGGTGTAGGCGAGCCGCAGCTGATGCTCGACAGGGGCACATCCGTCATTTTTGTAATGAGCCGCGTAGTACTGCGCGATGCTGGCGTTCATCTCGCTGCCATTGCGATGGCGCTCAAACTGGCGTCTGCAGGTCTCGATGATCTTTGCTACCGACTTGGGTGCCGTCGCGGGAACAAGGGCGAGATAGCCCTCAAATAGCTCGTTGATGCTCAGGAGGCACAGCAGGTCGATCAGCGTCCTTATGGCTACTCCCTCGGCAGAAAAGTGCGCGGTCATGCGGTTATATCGGTTGCGGTCGACGATGGCCGCATGGGGTCTTGGAGTTTTCTGCCCCGTGGTCCCGGGCTTTTGCCGCGCCTGTGTATTGAGCTCGACGTTGCAGCGCTTGAGGCCGTCCAACGGAAGGAACAGTGCGGTGCGCAGGGTGTTCCGCTTGCTTTCGAGTTCATGACGCTCGTCGGGTTCCCATTCGAGCTTGAGTTTCGTGTCGAGCGCCGTAAGCATATGGGCTAGGCAGCCTACGGTAAGAACGTACGAATCGTTGTCGCGTTTTGGGGCATAGGGGTCTGTCAGCTTGCGAATGTCGGGGTCGCCCATGATCTTTGTGCAGCGCTTCAGCAGTTGAGGGTGGTCGGCCAAGATCGTCGCGAGCGGTAGCGACGCGTAGTTCTTGATGGTCGCGGCGGCAAAGGCGGCGTCATATTCGTTTGCATATGCTTGCTCAATGCGGGCATCCAGAATGCTTTTCTTATCGCCGTCTTCAGCGTGGTGGTTTGTCATAGCTTCTCCAATCGGTTGATGTTCGTGCTGTTTGTTGATGTGTTGGTTGTCGTGAGTGATGTGCTTGCCGTGGGTGATGTGCTGACGTTGGGGTGCTATGCGGTTTTCAATGAGCCCGTGAGGCAGTTGCTGCAGGGGCGGGATGGAACGGCCCATGCAAGGCGGAAGGCATCGTGCTCAAAATCGAGACAGCAATGCCCTGGGTGCCTCACATGTGGCAGTTACCTCATTAAGTTGTCATTGCGTTTGGGGTTGTACTTTGCCGATCTTCTTTCTCTTACACGCTAAAAACTGAAATTTCATATGCTCGATCTACTTAAAACCGCAACGGCGGTCTTTTATCAACTTATATGTCGGAACGCGTCTTTGCAAGTACTTTTTTGCGTTTGTTTCAAATGGGGTGGTTTTGCAACCGTCACGCGCCACGCTATGCGAACGTGCCCCTTTTCTGTTGTCGGTCGGATACGATGAGTCGCGTGACGTCGTCAGAGGTCGAATTCGACCGCTAACGACGTTGTGCAGCTCATCATTTCTGGTCGCAAACAGTAAAGGGGCATGAGGGTGTATTGAGGGGGGGGATGTCTTGCTGTCGGCATCCGCGTGCGGTGCCATTCGCTGTCTGTAAATATACGTTTACAGCTAATTTCATACCACTTGTCGGAATGCGGACGCTGTCCTTGTATGTCGGGCGTACATTGAACGTGGTTTTTCGCGTGAAACCACGAATCGGTTGTCAGTCCTGAACAAGGAGGCCCAGCATGACACTTGCCAAACCCATCAATAAATACATCGACTATATCGATGCCCCCGAGGACACGTTTGAGCAGTATGTCGAGAAGGCGTTAAAGTACAACTTTCGCTGCGTATTTGCGAACCTTCAGGAGTACGAGACGGGCCGCGCCATGCTCGAGGGCTCTGACATCATCCTTGCCGGCGCCATCGACTTTCCCCAGGGCACTATGACGCTTGAGGAGAAGCTTGCGAGGTTTGAGGAATACGCTGCGTGTGGCTTTACCGAGATTGACTACGTTTTGAATCAGGGGTCGATCGAGAACCGCGATTTTGATGCCATCGAGCGCGAGATGACTACCATTGCTGATTTTTGTCGCGCGCATGGCATCACTGACAAGGTAATCGTCGAGATGTGCAAGCTGGACGGCGACGACGCCGCCAAGCGCCGTGTATGCGAGATCGCGCTGGAGGCCAAGCCGGGATTCCTTAAGACATCGACCGGCAGAAGCTTTGGCGGTGCTAAGCTCGAGGACGTGCGGCTGATGCACGAGGTGCTCGGCGATGCCGTGGCAATCAAGGCGGCGGGGAACAACCTTG
>URVK01000003.1 GCA_900551305.1 uncultured Collinsella sp. | reverse complement strand
CAGTGCTATGGCTCATGGCCCGGGTCATAGCGTGGGGCCCCAGCCGAACAGGCTTCTCATCGCCCTTGCCGGCACGATAGACAACCGGCGATACACCGTAGCCGTACTGAATGGCGTTGACCTCTTTATCGATGCCGTCGCCACCGGCATCGAGCCATGCCTTAAAGCTTGTCATGTCGTTAGACTTAACGCTCGCAAACATATCCTTTACGGCCGTGACCACAGGAATCTTATCGGTTCCCTGAGCCTTGCCGCCGGCACTGTCGTCGGACGAATCCACGTTTTCAGACGAGTCATCATCCGCAGTTCCCTGCCCGCCCATCATGGACGACAGGTCGTAATCCTGCTTGGAAATGGTGAGCGGATAGCTCGAGAGCGTATCCTCCTCGACCTTTTTGATGTAGCCGTTTACGCCATTGGAGAGCGCCAGGATCGCCGCAATGCCGATAATGCCAATCGACCCCGCAAAGGCCGTCATGGCCGTACGACCCTTTTTGGTCATGAGGTTTCGGGCAGAAAGCCCCAGCGCCGTCACAAAGCTCATCGAGGTTTTGCGCGTAGGCTTGGCCTCGCGGCGCGTGGCGTCGGCGACATCGAAAGGGTCGGAATCGTCGGTGATTTTGCCGTCCGCCAGGTTGACGATGCGTGTGGCGTACTGGTACGCCAGCTCGGGATTGTGCGTGACCATGATAACCAGGCGGTCGCGTGCCACGTCCTTGAGCAGATCCATGACCTGCACGGACGTTGTGGAATCCAAGGCACCGGTCGGCTCGTCTGCCAGCACGATCTCGGGGTCGTTGATCAGGGCACGGGCAATCGCCACGCGCTGCATCTGTCCACCCGAAAGCTGGCTCGGGCGCTTGTTAACGTGCTCGCCCAGGCCAACCGCCTCGAGCGCCTCGCGCGCACGCTGGCGGCGCTCGGCATGCCCCACACCCGTGAGCGTGAGTGCCAGCTCCACGTTTTCCAAAATGGTCTGATGCGGAATGAGGTTATAGCTTTGGAACACAAAGCCGATGCGGTTGTTGCGGTAGGCATCCCAATCGCGGTCGCGGAAGTCCTTGGTCGAGATGCCGTCGATCAGCAGGTCGCCAGAATCGAAATGATCGAGCCCACCGATAACGTTGAGCATCGTAGTTTTACCCGACCCCGAAGGTCCCAGAATGGCCACGAACTCGTTATCGCGAAAAGCCAGGCTCACGTTATCGAGCGCCACCTGCGTAAACGACTGCGTGACGTACCTTTTGCAAATACCTTTGAGCTCCAACATGGACGGCAACCTCTCCCACGCGGGCGCACTCGCCCACTCTCCCCCGCCGTTCGTATTCGACGCGTTTGTCCTACTCTATCCCCATTTTTGCCGGAGCCAGTGAGGAATGTAACGAACCGCGCCAAAAAACGAACGGGATGGTGCCCAAAAGAAGAGGTCCCGAGCGGAACCTCTATATGGTGGAGCTTATCTTGAAAGGTAGCGGACTACTTCGCACAGCGGTGCACGATCTTCGCCATGCTTTACGCGTTTTTTACTGCTCGCTATTCGCAATCGCCTGGTCGATAAGCTTGTCGAGTGCTGCGCGCTGCTCGGCGGAGCTGATGGCTCCCACGATTGGATCCCCTACGATGTTGCCATTCTGATCGATGACATACGTTGTCGGGAACGAGAATAAATTTGACGTAAACTTACCGGCCTCGCTATCCGACTTGAACCAGATGTTCTTATATGTCACGCCCTTCTTGCTCAGCACGTCCTTGGCATCTGCAATCTCACCCTTGTTGCCATCGAGCGTAAAGGAATTGACGCCCACGACCTGGCCGCCCTTCTCGGCAAGCTCCGTATTCAGTTTCTCAAGATCGCCCAGCTCGCCCACGCACGGCTTGCAAGTGGTGAACCAGAAGTTCATGACGGTGACCTTGTTCTTAGCGAATAGCTCGTCGCTGCTCACGTCGTTGCCATCCAGGTCCTTGCCCGTAAAGCTGGGGAACTTCGTCGCCTCGCTCGAAGCATTGGCACCAGCCGTCATGCCAGCGGTCGAAGCGTCGACGCTCTCGCCTGAGCTCGGCGTGCTTCCACAGCCGGGGAACTCCTTCTCCAGGCTCTCGAGCTTGTCCTCGATCTCCTTGATCTGCTGCGCACCGGCCTTGAGCGTCTTAAGCTCATCCGCCGTGAACTCATCCTTGGCGCCGTCGATGGTCTTGAGCAGGAAATCGCCGTAATTGCTGCCGTCCTCAATCATTGTCGAGTCTTTATTTGCCGCGTTGAATACCTTTTCCCACAGCGCGTTATCACTCGAAAAGATCTCGTTCTCCTTCTGCATGAGTTTTGCATACAACTCGGCGGCCTCCTCGGCATTGGTCGGCTTCTGCGCAGTGAGTTCTGCGATCTTAGGATCGGAGCCCGCAGATTCACTCGCATTGCCACCGGGTGCCGAGCACGCCACAAGGCACAAGGCCAATACCGGCACCATAAACAGGGCCGCAATCTTAGAAAGCTTCATGGTCATTCCTCCGTTTTGTCGAAGCTTGTTTACTTTTTATCGGCGGTCAAGGGGAGCTTTTCCGCCGACACATCCAGGCCATAGCGATAGCTGATGGCATCGACGGGACAGGCCCCGATGCACTTTCCGCACCGGATACATTCGGCATGATTGGGCGCGCGGACCACATCAACGTCCATCTGACAAACCTTTGAGCACTTGCCGCACGAGACACATTTGCATGTATCGACCCGGATCCCCAGTAGGGACACCCTATTCATGAGCGCATAGAATGCGCCGAGTGGACAAATCCATTTGCAGAAGGGGCGGTAGAACAAAACGCTCAGCACTACCACGGCAATGAGAACGGCAAGTTTCCAAGTAAAGAGATGTCCCAACGCAGATCGAATGCCGGCATTGGCGATGGCCAGTGGAATGGCGCCCTCGAGCACACCCTGTGGACAGATGTACTTACAAAAGAACGGGTCGCCCATGCCCACGTCGTTAACCACCAAGACGGGCAGCAGCACCACGGCAAACAGCAGCACAACGTACTTGATGTATGTGAGCGGCTTGAGCTTTTTCGTGGAGAACTTTTTGCCGGGAATCTTATGAAGCAGCTCCTGCAGCCAGCCAAACGGGCACAGAAAGCCGCATACAAAGCGCCCCAGCAGCACGCCGAGCAAAATGAGCGTACCGGTAACATAATAAGAAAAGTTGAACTTGGATGAACCTACCACCGACTGGAACGACCCGATGGGGCACGCACCCGATGCCGCGGGGCACGAATAGCAGTTAAGTCCAGGTACGCAGACTGTTTTTCCCGCGCCCTGATAGATGCTTCCTTTGGCAAAGTTTGGCAGGTGAATATTGGTGACCAGCGTCGCCGCCGCCTGAATGAATCCGCGAAATCGGGCCAAAACATGCGACGCAGTGTTTTCTCTTTTATCCAATTCCGATACACTCCAAGCACAGCCTAATCGCTTTGGCCAGCACGGCATCCGCCTCGCCACGCATAACACCAAAGCACACCATGGCAATTCCGACGATCAACAAAGCGACCTGTACCACGGGTTTTACCGCTTTGAACAACCCAACCACTCCTTTCGTTACGCGACCATTGGACCATATCGACTATAAAATCCGTGTTAAGCGCGATTTGGAATGTGCAAGGAGACTGTTATGCGTATTTTGATCGTCGAAGACGAGCGAGCACTGTGCGATGCAATCGCGCGCAGCTTGCGAAACTTGGCGTACAGCGTCGACTGCTGCCACGACGGACAGGAGGCGCTCGACCTGCTGGGCGTCGAAGTCTTTGACCTCGTGGTACTCGACCTCAACCTTCCCCGTATCGATGGCATGACCGTGCTCAGGGAACTTAGGAAAACCGATTGCGAGACTAAGGTACTGATTCTGTCCGCGCGTGGCGAAGTATCCGATAAAGTCGCCGGACTCGATGCCGGCGCCAACGATTACCTTACCAAGCCGTTTCATCTGGACGAACTTGCGGCAAGGATCCGCAGCCTTACCCTCAGGCGCTTCGCACAAAGCGACATAGTATTAGCCTGCGGAAAGCTCAGCTTTGACACCAAGGCGCGCATCGCTTCCGTGGACAGTGAGGCTCTATCTCTTACACGCAAGGAAACGGGAATCTTGGAATACCTGATGCTTAATCAGGGGCGACCGGTAAGCCAAGAGGAGCTTATCGAGCACGTTTGGGATAGCAGCGTGAACAGCTTTAGCAACGCAACCCGCGTTCACATTTCGTCACTCCGCAAAAAGCTACGCAGCGCTTTGGGATACGACCCGATTCGCAATCGGATTGGAGAGGGCTACGTTATGGAGGATAGCGAATGAAAAGGCTTTCGCTGCAATGGCGCATAACGATTATGACGGCACTGCTGACGTGTGCGGCATGCGTGCTGACGAACTGTCTGGTCGGCTATACGGGCATGCGCTACATGGATGCTATCGGCAGCGACATCTCGGCCCTTAGCGCAGCCGGCGTAGATGCACCTCAGGCGTTTGACCCAACGAAGGAGAGCCTCGATGACGAGGTCACGATCGTCGTAAACGACGCACAGGAGTCTTTTGGCACGACAGCCTGGTACATCACGGCTGGAGTCACACTCCTTGGCGGCGCGCTGGCATACTTTGTGAGCGGCCGTGCACTCAAACCGCTACGGGCTTTTGCGGCCCAGGTCGAGCGTGTGCAGCCTGACAACCTAAGCGAAATCAGGCTCAGTGAAGATGTGCCCATCGAGCTACAACGATGCAGCGCCTCTTTCAACGACATGATCGCCCGTCTTGGCGAAGGGTTCTCTGCACAGCGTCAGTTTACCGGCAACGCCGCACACGAGCTGCGCACCCCGCTCGCCCTTATGCAAGCACAGATTGAACTATTCATCTCCGAGCACTCCGGTTTGCAACCCGAAACTGCCGAGCTACTCGGCCTGCTACAAGAACAAACCGAGCGCATGTCTCGAATGGCCAAGGTATTGCTCGAGATGAGTGAGCTCCGCAGCGTTCCTTGCGAGGACGATGTGGAGCTTGGCCCCTTGTCCGAAGAGGTCCTCACCGACCTTGCGCCACTTGCCGAAAAAAGGGGCATAGCCCTCAATTGTGCTGGAGACGCTTTAGTAATCGGGAGCGACACGCTCCTCTATCGGCTGGTGTTTAACCTGGCCGAAAACGCTATCCGCTATAGCCGCACCGACTCGAGCGTTACCGTCTCCATCTGCGACAACGACAGCCACGTGTTCCTGCGAGTCGAGGACCAGGGCCCGGGGATACCCAAGAAGTACCGAGAGAGCATCTTCCAGCCGTTCTTTCGTCTAGACAAATCCCGCAGCAGGGCATACGGCGGCGCAGGACTCGGACTAGCGCTCGTTTGGGAGATTGCAGCTCTTCACGGTGGCACAGTAGAGGTCGAAACAAGTTCCGAGAACGGGACCACCATGCTCGTAAGCCTTCCAAAACGATCCGCAGCGTCAACCGAGCAGTAAAACGAAAGGGGTCCCGAGCAACAGGAGTACAATTGCTGCTATTGTTGCCAGCTGTTGGGAGATGGAAGATGGACTGCGATGGCTACCCATGCGTTCCCATGCCGTTGATGTGCACTGCCTTTGTGCCGGGGCAGATTGACGCTGCGGTTGCAGGCATTTCCGACCCCGATTCACGCACCATCGCCACGGCAGAAGCGCTGTACTTTCGCGGACAGGCCGCCCTCGCTGCCAAGACGGCGCGCCCCTATCTTGACGCCACCGATTCCGCACTGCGCTATTCCGCATGCTTTATCTGCGGATACGCCAGCCTGTCGCTCAACCGTATCGCCGACGCCCGCCGTTGTCTTGCGGGCATCCTCGATACGCCAACTGACGAGGAATCACCCGCCGTCCACGCCACGCATATCCTGTTCGCCTCGGCCGCAAGCGTCCTGCTGCACTTGTCTTCCCCGTATTCTGCCGAAGAGTTTTATCCGCTTGCGGCGCATCTGCCCGAAGGCCTGCGCCTGTTCGCCAGCTACGTGATGGCGCATGCCCTGTACCTGCGCGGCGAATATGGCCGCAGTCTGGGCATGGCGGAAAACGCCCTGATCATGAAACAGGGGAGCTATCCGATCTCGGAACTGTTCCTGCACCTGGCAGCTTCCATGGCATGCATGAGCCTCAAGGACATCGACGCCGCAAAAACGCACTTCGGAGCCGCTTGGAACATTGCGCGCCCCGACGGCCTTATCGAGCTCATTGGCGAGCACCACGGCCTTTTGCAGGGGCTCATCGAGGCATGCCTAAAATCGCAATACCCTGACGATTTCGCACGCATCATCGAGATTACGTATCGCTTCAGCTCCGGCTGGCGGCGCATCCACAACCCCGATTCGGGCGAGGACGTGGCTGACGACCTGACGACCACAGAGTTCACCATGGCCATGCTCGCCTGCCGCGGATGGACCAACGCCGAAATCGCTCGTCATATGGGTGTGTCGCCAGGTACCGTTAAAAATCGACTGTCCAACGTGTATGCAAAGCTTGGCATCGGCACGCGCACTGAGCTGGTCGCGCATATGCTGCGTTAGCAGCCAGACTGCCTAGCGCGGCACGTGCGCCCCGGAGCCCCGGCGCTTCACTCGCTCAAATTGGACATTTTGGCCCTCGGACGGCACTACCGTGACAGGATGCCTTCTCGCAAAATTGGATTATTTCCACCGATACCTGCGGGATGGGAGCCAAAGATGCTTGATCGCCGTTCGTTACTTGTTGCCGGAGCGTCCTCGCTGGCGAGCATTATGTTGCCGCGCGTGCCGGGAAGCGCAAACGCCTTCATATTGCCGTTCGCGCCCACCGAAGCCTATGCCGACGAAAAAGACCCTTTCAGGGTGCTCGTTCTCTCGCGCACCATGTTTGGTGTGGTCGTGGTCGACGTCGCCAACAAGAATACGCCCATCACGGGTGCCCAGGTCACACTCACATCGCGCTATGCCGCAGGCAAGCAGCTCACCGCCGCTACCGATGACGAAGGCACGGCCATCTTTGAGGTCGCGCCGCTTTCAGAAGGCTACGTGGACGAGGCGACGCTTCTCGACGCGTATGACTTTAACGGCGGCATCTCCATTAGCATGGCGGGCTACCGCGATGTCGAGATTCCCCTCGCGCGTGTCCAAGGCGGCACCGCCATTACCGCACCCACACGTCCGCTCTCCGATGGCGAGCCGTACTTTCGCCAGCTCACATTCGACGAATGGGACATCCAGTACGCCGACGCCACGTTTATGGCAATGCCAGCGGACGAAGCAGCAAACGATCAGCCCGACACGCACGCTTTTACCGTGCAGGCCCATCTGCCGCAGGGCGGGCAGGCAACGTTGCATATCAATAAAGTGATGCCCGCTGCGGGCAGCTCATCCGAAACCGTCACGCAGATTGGCCAAGTCAAGGCCAGTGCATCGGGCGCGGATAATCTGGCGACGTTCACGCTCGAAGACAAGTTCCTCGACGCGGCATCGAGCCTTCTGGAAGAAGGATGCAAGCTGCGCTTTGGCCTCGACTATCAGGGCAAAACCTACACGCTCTCATCCCCCATGGCCGTTGTCACCGCGCCGGCCGCAAAGGCGGAATCCGGATCGACCACTATCGTCCCCACTACCATGGACCAAGAGATTACTCCGTTTGATTTTCCGGCGGCGTTTCCCGGCATCGGCGGCAACAAGTTCACCTGCTGGATGCCCTCGTTCCCCATTCTGTTCGATTTCTCGTTTGCCGGGTACGTACTGTTTGGCGGAGGATACAAGCCGGTCGGCTACATGAACGATTCGGGTAACCCTGATCCAGAGTACTGGAAGAAGTCACCGCGCGAGTCGGGTGCCAAGCAGGCAAACCGTTACCTCGACGAGATGGAGGGGAAGTGGAATCAATATAAGAGTATGAGTGCCGGTTCGGGTACCGATCCAAGAAACACCAAGCTCCTTCGCCACCATTGCACGCTGCTGTTCACGATGGATATCGCCACACAGCTGTACGGCTCGCTCGCCTACGATTGGGTGGGCAAAACCTGGGGTAACAACAACGACCCCGCATACGGCAATATTAAGGCCCTCTTTCAGGTAAGAACCGATCTCAATTGGACCGAGCAGTTTACCCTAGGACCGGTGCCGTTTTTCCTGAACGTCAACCCCTGGGTGCTGGCAAAACTGGCACTCGCCGTGGGCGCCCACACGCACGGTAGCGGCGCGGCGTTTTTTAAAAACATTTCGCTCGACTATTCAAACACCTCAGGCTCATTCACCATCCAAATCGGGCTTGCCGTCACCTTTGGCGCCGGCGTTGCAGGCGTCGCTTCGTCTGCCGTGCACGGCGCCGCATCCCTCACGCTGTTCATTGGGTACGAGAAGGCAGATGGACACCAGCTTCCGCGACTGCGCGTAGGTGCAGACGTCGATGTCGACGTGATACTCCAGTTCATCATGTTCAAGTGGACCACCAAGGCTTGGTCGGGGTCGTGGCCCACACTCATCGATTCGTGGAATATGTCGGTGGACAACGGCGACCAGTATGTACTCCAGCGCTCTGAGCTGGCCTTGGGTGGAGATACGCCTTACACGCTGGATGCCCGCTTCGGCACGCCCGGCAACATCGAGGCGGGCGGCGTGCCGCAATTTATCGCATCGGCCACCATCGTCACCAACGCCGAACTGCTCGCACGCGCCGAGGTCCACTTGCCTGCCGTAAACGCCGCGCCTGTCGTGCGCGATTGGGATCGGGCGGTCACGCGCATTGAGCTCGAGGCGGATGCAGAAAGCGACGACACGGGACAGATCGAGCATTTCGTCCATGCACTGATAGAGAACGACGAAAACGCCGCGCCGATGTATGAGTACACCTACATCGGTCAGGCAACGAACACCGTTGCCGACCCGAACGCCGATTCTGCCGGCGTGTCGGAGGACGAGCGTGGCGGCATCAAGCCCTCGAGCGACAACGTGCTGTTTGCTGGCGTGCTCAGCGAAGCCCACATGAAGCTGGCAATGATTGCCGGCGTAGAATGCCTGTTCCGTATCGCCTCGGTGCGCTACGGCGACAATGGTCGCTCGCGCCTGGTGGTACACACAAAGGCAAACGGGACGTGGTCCGCTCCCACGCCTGTGGACTTTCCCCTTGGGTTTGGCGAGGGCGACGTGGAGCGCGACGGCATATACGATTACGACTTCGACGTAGTGGAATATACAGACGGGAGGGGAAACCAGGACGCCTACGTGCTGCTGGTCTCGGGCGAGCGCCCCGCCGGCGACAACACCCTTTTCGATACGGCGAGCACATCCGGCATACTGTCCGTTGTGCGCCTGCGCATAAGCAACGACGGAGTTCGCGTGATATCGCACACGTCGTGGCGCAGCATCTCGCGCGGCCGCCTTCAGGAGGATGGCTACCATTGCCTGCAGTGCCCACGCATCACGGTGGGCAAGACACTTGTCGACGGGCGCCTGTCGGGCGCCTACCTCCACCGCCGCGGAACCACCGCAGAAAAGACGCTCGGCAGCGAGGCCGAGGTTGCGCTGGAGTGCTTTACCCTGTGGTCGGACGTTTCGGGCGACAGTCTCACGTTCCGTCAGGTCCTCCGCTTTCCGCAGGCACCGTCGAGCATCGAGCTCGGCGCGTCCGAGAATATCAACGGCAAAATGGTGGTGCCCATTGCATACGAGACCGCAGGCGGTTGTGGCTGTGCATCGTACGCCGTGATCGGCCAGTCCATTGCGGGCTGGGGCGTTATGTCGCCAGATGCCACAGTACCCCACGCGGTGCCGTGGCCGCAGCACACGGGCTTTTTGGCTACCGTCAACGAGCAACTGCAGCATATTACTTGGACGCGAGGCGCATCGGCATTTGCAACGCAGCCCGTGGGTGCCGCAGGCTGTGGCCCGGCATCGTTTAGCGTAAGCAACAACGGCAGGTGCGTGCTCTATGTAGAGAACACCGATGGCAAGGTGGGGCAAACCTACGACGAAGAAGGCAACCCGGTAGCAGTGATGGGCAAGCACTTCCGCATCTTCGCCAGCACCTTGGCAGGCGATCTGTTTACGGAGCCGTTCGTGATGTGCGAGCTGGACCATCCCGTCGATCAGATAACGACATTTTTGACGTCGGGGAGCATGCTCTCCGCGCTCGCCACGCACATTGTGAGCACGGAGAAGAGCGAGGCAGAACTACACGGCATCGAAGTGCCCTTGGTGGCGTGTGCCACTCCGACGGGCGCAGTCGCTACCTCGGGCGCGGTGGTGCCCGGAGCAGCAGGCGAATCCTTCATGGTCACGGTGCGAAACGACGGCAACACCTTGCTGACCGCCGGCACAATCGATCTGTACCGAGAGGGCTCCAGCCAGCCGTTCACCAGCGCATCCATCGGGTTCGGAGCGAACACACGCATGGCATCGATCTACGATCCAGAGCTTGCCGAGGACGCTTCGGTCAACGACATGGCACACGTGAAGTACGCGCTCGAAACGCTGGGCACACCTTTTGCAACGCACCCGCTGGTAGCCGACAACGGCAACGCCGTGCTGGCACCGGGTTGCACGGCACAGTTCCGCATGAGCTTCGCCATCCCCGAGAGTTGGAGCGATGAAGTGGGCAAACGCGTAACGCTGTATGCGAAGGCGCGTAATCTGGTGGCGCTCGACCCCGTAACGCTCGAGGAAATTCGACCGGGCGCAAACTCGGCGCTGGGTGCCGTGCTGCACGAGCTTCATGTGCCCGACGCGGCATGCGAACGCTCAGAAGTTCAGGTCGGCGTATGCGACAACGCGGATACGACGGGGCTTCACGATGCACCGATGACGGCGGACGGCAGTGGCGGCTCGAGTGGCGGCGGTACTGACAAGGGCGGCGGCTCCGGCGGAAGCAGCTCCAGCAGTGGCAAGGACCACGGCACTAACAAGCGCTCCGGAAAATCGGGCGCGCTTGCGGGCACGGGCGATGTCAACGCTCCCCTTACGGCAGCCGCAGCAGAACCGGCCGCGGCCGCGGGCGGTGCGGATTGCCTACAGCGCCCGCCGCACGGCACTCGAAAACGACGCCCCCGATGAGGTCAATTCTGATAAGCCTCACTAGCTCTCAGTTACCTTTGCGAGAGACGCCGACTCGGCTCATCGACCATCAAAATGGGCTGGTTCTGGATACCCAGAGCCAGCCCATTACGCATTAGATATCGTCAGAGGAGTCGAGTTCTGCCTCGAGCTTGGCACGCCGTCTTTTCGCCAACAATCCGCACGACACGTCTTCGACAACGTATCCAACCGCAAACGCAGCAAGACACATTCGACCGCTTTCAAACTTACTCGGAAAGAGCCGACTCGGTTTTGTCCGAGTAAGCTCTTTTCAGCCTAAGCTCGAACGATTGTTCGATGGATTTCGTGTTGGTTGGAATCGCCCAAGGGCTGGGCTATGCTACCTTGACTATCTATATGACTTAAACGCAGCAAAGGAGCACCGAGAGAGCGAGTATGGCAAAAAACACCGCAAACTATGGTAACGACAGTATCCGCCAGCTCAAGGACGAGGAGCGCGTACGCCTGCGCCCCGCCGTCATCTTTGGCTCGGACGGACTCGACGGCTGCGCGCATGCCGCCTTTGAGATCCTGTCCAACGCCGTTGACGAGGCGCGCCAGGGCTACGGCAAGCTCATCACCCTTACCGCCTTTCGCGATGGCTCTATCCAGGTAGAGGACAACGGCCGCGGCTGCCCGCTCGACTGGAACCCCTCCGAGAAGCGCTTTAACTGGGAACTCGTCTTTTGCGAGCTCTACGCCGGCGGCAAATACAACAATAACCAGGGCGGCGACTACGACTTCTCGCTCGGCACCAACGGCCTGGGCTCATGCGCAACTCAGTACGCTTCCGAGTACATGGATGTCACCGTCTGGCGTGACGGTAACAAGTACTCCCTGCACTTTAAGAAGGGCAAGGTCGTCGGCGCCAAAAAGAAGGCACTCGAGATTGAGCCCAGCGACGAGGACCGCACCGGCACCACCATCAAGTGGCGTCCCGATCTTGAGGTCTTTACCTCGATCAGCATTCCCCACGACTGGTATCGCGAGACCATGCGCCGCCAGGCCGTGGTCAACGCCAACGTGACCTTCCGCCTGCGCATCGAGGGCGACGACGGCGAATTTACCGAAGAGGACTTTTGCTACCCCAAGGGCATCGAAGACTACGTGCTCGAGAAGGTCGGTACCGACTATCTCACCGAGCCCTTCTTTATCGAGGCCGACCGTCGCGGTCGCGACCGCGAGGACCTGCCCGACTACAACGTTAAAATCACCGCGTGCATGTGCTTCTCGCGCACCTTCATGATGCAGGAGTACTACCACAACTCGTCATGGCTCGAGAACGGCGGCTCGCCCGAGAAGGCGGCCCGTAGCGCTCTGACCAGCGCCATCGATGCTTACATTAAGCAACAGGGCAAGTACAACAAAAACGAGAGCGGCATCAAATGGCAGGACGTCCAGGACTGCCTGGTTCTGGTGACTAACTGCTTCTCCACCCAGACGTCCTACGAAAACCAGACTAAGAAGGCCATCAATAACCGCTTTATCCAGCAAGCCATGACTGCCTTCTTTAAGGAGCGCCTCTCGACCTACTTGATCGAGAACAAGGACGCCGCCAATAAGATCATGGAGCAGGTGCTCATCAACAAGCGCTCGCGCGAGAACGCCGAGAAGACGCGCCAGAGTATCAAGACCAACCTGCAGCAGAAGACCGACATGGCTAACCGCGTGCAGAAGTTCATCGACTGCCGCTCCAAGGACAAGAGCCGCCGCGAGATCTACATCGTAGAGGGCGACTCGGCAGCAGGCGCCATTCGCACCTCGCGCGATGCCGAGTTCCAGGGCGTTATGCCCGTCCGCGGCAAGATCCTCAACTGCCTGAAAGAGGACTACCCGCGCATCTTTAAGTCCGACATCATCATGGACCTCATGCGCGTGCTGGGCTGCGGCGTGGAGATCAAGGACAAGCGCATCAAGAACCTCGGTGCCTTCGACCTGGACAACCTCAACTGGAACAAGGTCATTATCTGTACGGACGCCGACGTCGACGGTTACCACATCCGCACGCTTGTGCTCACCATGCTCTATCGACTGGTGCCCACGCTTATCGACGAGGGCTACGTGTATATCGCCGAGTCGCCGCTCTACGAGATCAACTGCAAAGAAAAGACCTACTTTGCCTACACCGAGCTCGAGAAGAACGGCATCCTCAAAGAGATTGGCGACCAGAAGTGCTCCATCAACCGCTCCAAGGGTCTTGGTGAGAACGATCCGGACATGATGTGGCTCACCACCATGAACCCCGAGACGCGCCGCCTGATCAAGGTGGAGCCCGAGGACGTCACCAAGATGGAAACCATGTTCAACCTGTTGCTGGGCAACGACGAGGCGGGCCGCAAGCGCCATATCTCGGAGCACGGCAAGGAATACCTGGACCAGTTGGACCTGCAGTAGCAGCAAATCGATAACGACGGCCCTTAAGAAGTTCAAGAGGAAATCGTGGCAAAGAAGAAGACGAAAACCCAGCCAAAGAAAAAGCAGGTCAACGCCGAGAACGTCATCGGCCTGCACTCCGAGGTCACCGAC
Organism: uncultured Collinsella sp.; assembly: GCA_900551305.1. Taxonomy (GTDB): domain Bacteria; phylum Actinomycetota; class Coriobacteriia; order Coriobacteriales; family Coriobacteriaceae; genus Collinsella. The sequence continues at coordinate 7,507 of URVK01000003.1, read as the reverse complement.
CAGCCGATCACGCAGACGCTCGAGGTCAACTACATGCCCTACGCCATGAGCGTCAACGTCTCGCGTGCGTTCCCCGAGATCGACGGCTTTAAGCCCTCGCACCGCAAGCTGCTCTACACCATGTACAAGATGGGTCTGCTCAAGGGCGAGCGCCAGAAGAGCGCCAACATCGTGGGCCAGACCATGAAGCTCAACCCGCATGGCGACGCCGCAATCTACGAAACGATGGTGCGCCTGGCCACCGGCAACGAGGCGCTGCTCGCGCCGTTCGTTGAGTCGAAGGGCAACTTTGGCAAGTACTATTCGGGCGACCTGAGCTACGCCGCCTCGCGTTATACCGAGGCCAAGCTCTCCCCTATCAGCGCCGAGATCTTCAAGGACATCGACAAGGACCCGGTCGACTTCGTTGACAGCTACGACGGCGCTATGAAGGAGCCGCGTCTGCTACCCACCACGTTCCCTAACATCCTCGTCTCGGCCAACAAGGGCATCGGCGTCGCCATGGCATCCGACATCTGCGGCTTCAACCTCAACGAGGTCTGCACTGCCACGATGCACTACCTGCAGGATCCCGACTGCGACCTGCTCGAATATATGCCCATGCCCGACTTCTCAACCGGCGGCGAGATCATCTACCGCCGCGAGGAGATGGAAAAGATTATCGAGACCGGCCTTGGCAGCTTCCAAATCCGCTCCCGCTGGCGCTGGATTCCCGAAGAGCGCATCATCGAGGTCTACGAGATCCCCTACACCACCAAGACCGATGTCATCATCGAGCGCATCGTCAAGCTCTCCAAAGAGGGCAAGGTCAAGGAGATCGCAGACATTCGCGACGAGACCGACCTCTCGGGCCTGCGCATCGCCATCGACCTTAAGCGCGGTGTCGACCCCGACAAGCTCATGGCCAAGCTCTATCGCTCGACCACGCTGCAGGATTCGTTCTCGTGCAACTTCAACGTGCTCGTCGACGGCTATCCCCGTGTTATGGGCGTGCGCCAGATTCTGCACGAGTGGGTCAAATGGCGTATTGAGTCCACGCGTCGCCGCATTAACTTTGACCTGGGCAAAAAGTCCGAGCGTCTGCACCTGCTGCACGGCCTCGAGGCGATTTTGCTCGACATCGACAAGGCCATCGCCATCATCCGCGGCACCAAGCTCGAAGCTGAGGTCGTGCCCAACCTTATGAAGGGTTTCGATATCGACGAAACCCAGGCCGAGTTTGTTGCCGAGCTCAAGCTCCGCAACATCAACGAGGAGTACATCCTCAATCGCACCAAGGACATCGCTAAGCTTGAGGGCGAGATTGCCGAGCTTGAGGAGATCCTTTCCAGCGAGGAAAACATCAAGAAGGTCATCAGCGACGAGCTGGCCGCGGTCAACAAGAAGTACGTGATGCCGCGCCGCACGGGCAGGATCGAGCCCCATGAGGTCGTCGAGGTAAGCCTGGAGCCCGAGGTCGAGGAGTACCCGGTGACCATCATGCTCTCGCGCGATGGCTACCTTAAGAAGATGACGGACCGCGTACTCAAAAAGGCGACCACGCTCAAGTACAAGGACGGCGACAAACCCTTTATCGAGTTCCCGTCCTCCAACACCCACGAGCTGCTGGTCTTTACCAACAAGAGCCAGGTATACAAGTGCAAGGTTGCGGCGTTTGAGGACACCAAGTCGGCCCAGCTGGGCTCGTACCTGCCCACCGACCTCGAGATGGAACCCGACGAGAGCGTCATCTGGGTCATCGACCCCGAGGACTACAAGGCCGACGTGCTGTTTGTCTTTGAGAACGGCCGCGTGGTGCGCGTCGCGCTTGCCGGATACGTCACCAAGACCAACCGCAAGCGCCTTAAGAACGCCATCTACGGTGGTAGCAAGCTGCTGTATGCCCAGGTGCTCAAGGAAGATCGCGACATCGCACTGGTCTCGAGCGACTACCGCCTGATGAACTTCAACACGTCGCTGCTCAAGACCAAGACGACCACCAACACGCAGGGCGTCCAGGCCTTTACGGCCAAGAAGGGCCGCTCGGTCACCACCGTCGGCACGACCGAGGAGATCCTTGGCGCCGGCGTCTCGGCCGAGAAATTCACCGCGCAGAGCCTACCCTCCGCCGGTGCCCTCATGAAAGAAAACGACATGCCGAGTTTGTTTGACTAGGTACCACGGCAACGAGATCGTTAGATACTTCGCAAAGCGACGAGGCCCGGAGCGCAACGACATTGCGCCCGGGACTCGTCGTTTTTCTTCTCAACTATTTCTTAACGCAGATTAATTGATTTCTGCTTATTTTTCTGCGTAAAAAATGTCAGCGTCACTGCTTCGATGCCCTTTGGTCAGTCGTTAGCAAAACTTGCAAAAGTTAGCAAAACTTGCAAAAAACAGCAAAACTTGCAAAGGGGCCACCATGGATCGCAGCAAATGTCTCCGCCATGCCAGGCATGCTCGAAGATATTATCGAGCGAACCAAAGAAGCCGCAGATAGCTACCTCTCACAGCCTCACGCGCGCATAAACGGTGTTCAAATTGGCCCAGTGGGCATCGATTGGACATATGCTCAAGAGGCTCAGGGCAACTGGCGCACGCGCATGAATGGCATCTTTAAGCAACTCGAAAAACATGACATCGGACTTCTCTCGAAACGACCTATCGGGAGCTTTCCGATAAAGACATTGAGTTTTTGCTCGCGATGCTGCCTGATTCTGGCCCCAGCAGGGTCTCGGAGATAGCCAAACGCATGGGCGTCGCCAGCAACTACGCAAGCCAATACAAACGCCGCCTCCTCGAGGACGGCGTTGTCGGGGAACGTGGACGTGGTCTCGTTGGCTTTGACATCCCCGCGTTCAGGGAATTCTTGAACGAGAAGGCGTTTTAGCACACCGGAATTGTCCGCTGGAGCATCGTTGCATGGCAATCGGCATTCCTCTTGGTAAGGACAGCAAGTATTTTCCACCAACACCGATTGCCATGCGTTTTTCTTGCCCTTAGGCCAACTTGCGGGCGAGCTCTCGCACCCCTTCCAACTTGGGCGAGGATGCCATGCTGTCGCGCTCGGTCATACCGCTGATGGTGACAATGCCCTGGTCCTCCCACTTGCAGTACGCGCAGGTTGACTTGTACATAGCGATCGCCGCATCATAGACGCCCTCGCTGTGGCTATCGAGCAAAAGGGCCGTCTTGGTGAACGGGAAGCCCGTAGCACCGAAGGCGTACAGGCGGTCAATGGCAGCTTTCTCCTGCGCAGTGATATCAAACCAGTAGATGGGCGAAGCGAAGACAACCATGTCGGCGTCTTTCAGCGACTCGATCACGCCGGCCATGTCGTCCTTTTGCACGCAGGTGCCCTCATGGGCAAAGCAGTACTGGCATCCCAGGCAGCCGGCGATCTTTTTGCCGGCAACGCGGATGACCTCGACCGTATTGCCGCCCTCGCGCGCGGTCTCGGCAAACGCCTCGACCATGGTGTCGGTATTGGCGCCCTTGCGCGGGCTGCCGCTCAATACAACGATTTTCATAGAAATCTCCCTCCTTTATGCCGCAGGCGCGCGGCATATTTTTTTGTTTTAACCAAAACAGATGGAGTTATTCAATCGCCTCGTTTCAACTACTCCCACTCTTTAGAAGAATCGTTGCTGGAGGCTTGGCATTAAATCAAGGCACGCCTTATTTCAAATACTCCTCAAAGAATGCTTTCAGCTTTTCGAACGGAATGATATCCATCTGATCGTAGAGGTCGGTATGGCTGGCACCGGGGATAATGAGCAATTCCTTGTTGTCCCCCGTCAGCTTGCTATACGCGGTTTCGCTGAAATAGCGGGAGTGCGCCTTCTCGCCGTGCACCAGCAGCACGGCGGAGCGGATCTCGCCGGCGTACTGCAGAATCGGCATATTCATAAACGACAGCGAGGACGTCACATTCCAGCCACCGTTGGAGTTCAGGCTGCGGGAATGGTAGCCTCGCGGAGTTTTGTAGTAGGCGTAATAGTCCGCTAAAAACTGCGGCGCATCCTCCGGTAGCGGATCGACCACGCCGCCCGCCAGCGCATAGCTGCCGTTTTTATAGTCCTCGGTGCGCTGCGCATTCAGCGCTTTCCGCTTTTCAAAGCGCGCCTGCTCGGAATCCTCGGCGTCAAAATAGCCGTTTGCGGTCACGCGGGTCATATCGTACATGGTCATAGCCGCGGTAGCTTTGATACGGGTGTCGATAGCCGCCGCATTGACTGCCATGCCGCCCCAACCGCAGATACCGATGATGCCGATACGCTCCGGGTCGACGTTTTCCTGCACAGAGAGGAAATCAACCGCTGCGCAGAAATCCTCGGTGTTGATGTCCGGCGATGCTACATAGCGGGGCGCACCGCCGCTCTCGCCGGTATAGGACGGGTCGAAGGCAATTGCGAAAAAGCCCAGCTCCGCCATTTTCTGCGCGTACAGACCGGAGGACTGTTCCTTCACCGCGCCAAACGGGCCGCTGACGGCGATGGCGGGCAGTTTGCCTTCCGCGTTCTTAGGCACGTAGACGTCAGCCACCAGCGTGATGCCGTATCGGTTATGGAAGGTCGCCTTGCTGTGCTCAACCTTGTCGCTTTTGGGGAATACTTTGTCCCATTCCTGCGTCAGATTCAACTGTTCCATACCTAAACCTCCTTGTCAGTCGCTTTAAGGTATTGCTCGTCGTCCACGGGCTCCAACCACTCGTTGGAGGCCTCCTCGCCCGGAACCTCCACCGCGAGATGGGAGAACCAGCTGTCGGGCGCCGCACCGTGCCAGTGCTTTACGCCTGCGGGAATATTTACTACATCGCCGGGGCACAGCTCCTGTGCCGGTTTGCCCCATTCCTGGTAAAACCCTCGGCCAGCCACACAGACGAGAATCTGCCCGCCGCCGCTTTTGGCGTGATGGGTGTGCCAGTTGTTGCGGCAGCCTGGCTCGAACGTAACGTTGTAAATGCCGACCTGCTCGGTGGAAAGGGGCGCGAGGTAGCTTTGCCCGATAAAGTACTTCGCAAATGCGTCGTTGGGGGCACCGATGGGAAAGGCCATCTCGTTTTGATGCTTGGTTCTTGCGTCGGCGGCATCGCTATCCGCCCAGACCTCCTTCGCCATGCGAAAGGCCGCCCATGCCTTGGGCCAGCCTGCGTAAAACGCCGCGTGCGTAAGGATTTCCGCTATCTCCGCCCTGGTCACGCCGTTGTTCTTTGCGGACATCAGATGATATTGGAACGAAGAGTCCGTCAGCCCCTGTGCCATCAAGGCAACCACCGTCACCACGCTGCGGTCTCGAAGGGAAAGCCTGTCTTCTCGGCTCCACACCTCGCCGAACAGCACATCGTCATTGAGCTGTGCGAATTTGGGAGCAAAGTCCCCCAGGGCATCTCTGCCCGCTGTCTGTTTGATTGCCATGATCGATTTCCTCCTGTCGATGGTTTTGAGTGCAAAACTGCTTCCGCCCAGCTAGGCCGCGCCTAGACTCCTGTGCCCATTCGTCGCGCCTGCTCAAGAGCGGGATGCCCGCCGATTTCGCCCACGCCGTTCAAGCCGCCGGCGAATACCGTTCCGGCAAGTGTGCGCCTTTGGCGAAAATCCCTTGCGCTCCCAATTTATATTGACGAAAATGAAGGTAATACCTAAACCTGACTTTAGGTCAAGGAGTAAATTCGAGATTTGTCCGGAGGGACCATGTACACAATCGGACAGGTGGCGGATATGTTCGGTCTGCCCGTTTCCACGCTGCGCTATTACGACAAGCAGGGATTGTTCCCGGAATTGGAGCGGACGTCCGGCATTCGCCGATTCGGCGATACGGAACTCGAGGCGCTTCGGGTCATCGAATGCTTAAAGAAGGCTGGGATGGAGATCAAGGACATCCGGCTGTTCATGGAATGGTGCGCGGAGGGCCCATCGACATATCCCAAGCGCAAGGCCATGTTCGAGGAGCGGAAGGCCCACATGGAATCGGAAATCGCGAACATGAACCGTGCGCTGGATATGTTGAAGTTCAAATGCTGGTACTACGAGCAGGCGATCCAAGATGGCAACGAGGATAGAGTGAAGGCGCTGATTCCCGACGATTTGCCGGAAGAGATCAAAGATACCTACGATAGCGCCCACGCTCAATAATGCCGCCCGATGCTCAAGGGGCTTTGGCAAGGAGTCGTTTAGGCAGACATGCAAAAAGAAAGCCTCCGAACAGAAGGTTCGGAGGCTGTTATTCCCGTCATTTCGCTGATGGCTTTGCTCTATGGCGACGCCGAAACAACATCGGGCGGTACTCGACGGTATCAAAACGCAAGCTCAGAAGCCAGTTCCCGTTATTCCCATAGGCATAAGCGCATCTGTTCGCGATTGCCTATCGATGCTTTGCCTCGAGCACGGCAGACACCGCATCGAGGAACTCCCGCACATGGTCTGCGGGGTGCGGCGAATGAAGCAGCCCGTAAGACACGAGACAGTCCCAATCGGTAGGGACGGTTTTGAGCATGGGGTGGACGTTGGCCCACAACGGCAGCGTCGCAAGCGCGAGGTCCTCGTTCGCGCCGCGATTGAACACCTCCGCCCGATATTGCGGGAAGTCTACGAGCGCGATTTGAGGATGATGCAAGAGTATCTCGTCGCGCACGCGGTCGATTTCGGCGTTCCAGCCCCGGCGTATAAGCATAAGACTGTGATTGTGGAGGTCGTCGAATGTGACGATGTCGCGTTTGGCGAGTTCGCTGTCGATGGGAACGGCGCACCAGAGCGGCTCGCGCGAAAGCTCGAGGCCCAGGCACCCGCGCTCTTTAAGAAAGGCATCGTCGAAAATCCCCACCACGATATCCATGTCTTGCCCGAGGTTCGCCAAACCGCGCGCCGCCGAGGGCGTGTTTTCAAACGTGACCACCTGAAGGCTCATGCCAGGGCAACGTTCCTTCACCTTCGGCCACAGCTTCGTGAGCGGCGTGCTGGGCGTCATGAGCGACACTCCCACGCGGATGATGCGCTTCTCTCCGCGCTCGGCGACGCGGGCGCGTGCGATTGATTCTTGAGAATACTGCACGATATGGCGGGCGTCGGCGAGCAGCGACCTGCCTGCTCGCGTAAGCGAAAGCCCCTGATGCGATCGGTGGAACAGCGTAAGGCCTAGCCGCGACTCCAGCAGGTTCATCTGCTTGATGACGGCCGTGGGCGTGATGAAGGACTCTTGTGCCGCCTTGGAGAAGCTGCCCGCCTCCGCCACGCGGATGAAAGTGTCAAGCTGTGGGTTGTACATCGATCCTCCTGTCACGCATTATGTGCCGTATATACCCCATGGTTATATCCATCATTCCAACGTGAACTTCTCGCGCGTCAGTAAACGCCGTAGCCTCGTATTCGAAAAGTCACCATTAAGGAGGAGACCATGGAGTATCTGAAGCTCAACAACGACGTAGAGATGCCCATCGAGGGTTTGGGCACCTTCCTCATGACCCCGGCCGAGGCCGAGGCGGCCGCAACCGCCGCGCTCACGGCTGGCTAAGCGCCCACCGAGGGCGCGC
>URVK01000002.1 GCA_900551305.1 uncultured Collinsella sp. | reverse complement strand
GCGCTCGCCCGAGCTTGAGGTCATGGAGGAGGACAACGATCCGTATGTCGCCCGTGTCGTCGAGCTGCGCGAGCAATCCAAAGTTGACCGAGCTGGTGCTTTCGAGGGCTTTTCTCGCCTTGTCGAGGAGCTGGAAGCCAAGTGTACCGTTGCTGAGCTTTTGGCGACGGGCCCGGTGCAGACCCAGTTCTGCGACAACCAGCTGGTGCGCATGGTGCTGCCGGTGATGGAGGAGGACCGTTCTGTGCGTATCCTTCGCGCTCCCGATGCACTGTATTTTGCCCAGCATGAGATCTGCAGCTTTTACGCCGAACAAGAGGACTTTGAGCGCGCGCTGCCCGAGGTGCGTCGTCTCTACGATTTGGCGCGCTCGTCCATGCAATCTCACTTTGCCCTGATCAACGTGCTAGCACGCCTGGAGCGCTATGACGAGATTATCGAGGTGGCGCGCCACGGCCTGCGCATTGCCAGTGACCGGCCTTCGATCGGTTACCTGTTCTATCGCCTGGCATTCGCCTACTGGAACTGTGACCAGCTCGAGCTGGCACTGGCGTGTTATCGCCTGGTGCCGCGCGGCGAGGAGTCGGGCGGCAGTGCGCAGGAGGAAATGCAGGGCCTTATGAACGAGATGGGCGTCATCAAACCGCCCACGTTTGAGGAGGCTGTCGAGACCATCCGCAAGGCAGGTCTTGAGCTGCCGCCGGTGCCCGCCGTGACCAATCAACTCGCAGATGCCGCCGTGCAACTCGTCGATAACGGCTTCTTTTTCTTGGCGCGCGGCTGCATCTATCAAATGTGGCGCACCATGGGCAACGATGAGCTCGGCTCCCTCAACCGCTCGCTGGGGTAGGCGAAGCTTGCAAGGAGGAGAGACTGCTGGGCAATTTGAAAATCCCACTTGCCCATCCTCGACTGTTTGGTTACTATAGAACGGCTGTTACGGAGAGCTGACCGAGAGGCCGAAGGTGCTCGCCTGCTAAGCGAGTATGCCCCAAAAGGGCATCTGGGGTTCGAATCCCCAGCTCTCCGCCAGTTTGACTTTAAAGAAGGGTCCCATTCGGGGCCCTTTTTTATTAACAAGAAAGGCAGCTGGGGATTCGAACCCTCAAAAAATGAGGCGCCCCGTTGGACGCCTCATTTTGGTTCGATGTGATAACGCTTTGGCCCTACATCTTGGGAGCCTTGGCTACGGTCTCGCTCTCGGCTGTGAGCGGGCGGTTGTCGATGCGGTGGCCCAGGCGATCGAGCTTCACGAGCAGCCATTCAATGGGATTCGGCCCCGAGCCTTCCTCGTCGGCAACCAAATCCACGACGGCAATCTTGGTGCCATCCTGCTTGAGTGTAACGCTGCCCACCTTGTCGCCCACATGCACCGTGCCCGAAAGATCGTCGTAGCTAACCTTTTCGGTCACCTCGCCGGCAAGAGAAAACACGGTCGCTTGCGCCGTGGGATCGGCGAGCGTGGCGTCGATTGTCTTGTCCGTCCAATCTGTCTGGCTAATGCGTGCCATAAGCGGGTTGCCGTTGGCGGTCTTTTCCTGCGTGTTGGCGATCGCGACCGTGACCTTGTGGCCGTAGTACCAATTGGCAAGGGTTGCGGTATCGGTAAAGCGCTGGTCGGTGGTGGTGGAGTTCAAAACGACGGTGTAGACCTCGTCGCCGTCGCGGTTGTAGGCGCTCGTAAAGCAATAGCCCGCGTCGTCGGTGGTGCCGGTCTTGCCGCCGATGTTGCCATCTTGGCCCAGCAAATAGTTATGCGTGTCCATGGAATGCGAATGGTCGGTGCCGTCGGCGCCCGTGACCTCGATCCAGGAATCCTCGCTCGCTACGACCTCGCGGATCGTGTCGTTTTTCATGGCCTCCTGCATCATCAGCGCCACGTCATGTGCGGTTGAGTGCATATCGCCAGCCCACTCATCAAAGTCCAGACCATGCGGGTTTTCAAAAAGCGTACCGGTGCAGCCGAGCTTCTTAGCGCGCTCGTTCATGGCCTTCACAAATGTGGCCTCGGCGTCTTTGGTCTTAGGGTCGATCTTCTTGCCCACATATTCGGCGAGCACGATGGCGGCGTCGTTGCCCGAGGGAATCATCAGGCCGCGCAGTGCCTGCTCCACGGTAAGCTCGTCGCCTTCGAGCAAACCGGCGGTCGAATTACCCACGGTGGCTGCGGCGTTGCTCACCGTGACCTTCTCGTCCATCTTGCAATTCTCGACGGTTAGGATTGCGGTCATGACCTTGGTGATCGAGGCGATCTTGACCTGCTCATCGGCGCCGCGGGCATAGTAGACGGTGCCGTCTTTGCCCATGACGAGGGCATTGGTCGCATCGATATCGGGCAGGTTTTCGGCCGTGATGCCGCGCGCATCGGCGGTTTTGCCGCAAACATTGTCGGTCGTGAGCACTTGGGCGCCGGCGACGGTGGGCACGCCAGCGGCAAGGGCGATAGCGCAGACAAAGCCGGCGGCAAGCTGGGCTGAGCGCTTTGCAAAAGAGGTGAGGGGCTTCACGGATTTCGCTTTCGACGGGATGGTCTCTTCTGGAACTAGAGTATATCGTTTGTCGGCGTCGGCGATCATCGCGTGCGTGCGTGGCCCACATCCGCGTTCGAACGGGCACAAGGGTGCTTAAGACCGACTTAATCACCCACGCTTGTTGTGTGTGGCGTGCGTCGCCTCAGGCATAATGGAGCGCGAGAGGAGCACGCATGAACGAGCGCATACTGGTAGTTGATGACGAAAAGGCCATCGCCGACTTGGTTGGCATCTACCTTACAAAAGAGGGCTTTGATGTCCAGATTGCCTATAGCGGGGCCGATGCTGCCAAGGCGATTTTGGAGCAGGAGTTCGATTTGGCGCTGCTAGATGTCATGCTGCCCGATATCGATGGGTTTGAGCTGCTGCGTACGATCCGTTCCAGCCATACCTATCCCGTGATCATGCTGACGGCGCGCGATGCCCAGCAAGACAAGATCGGGGGCCTTTCGCTTGGCGCGGACGATTACGTGGTTAAGCCGTTCCGTCCGCTGGAGCTCATCGCGCGCGTGCACGCTCAGCTCTGCTCCAAAACCAGCTACGGTAGCCGTGCACAGGCGGCCGAGTCGCCGACCATTCAGCTCGACGGCTTGGAGATCAACCGCGACGCTCGTTCCGTGACGGTGGACGGTGCACCGGTACGCCTCACACCCACCGAGTATTCAATCTTGCTGTATCTGGTCGAGCATCGCGGCAGCGTGGTGGCCGTGGAGGACCTGTTCCGCGCGGTGTGGAGCGAGGATTTTATGCCCGGCTCCAACAATACGGTGATGGTGCACATTCGCCACTTGCGCGAAAAAATCGGCGACGACGCACAAAAGCCACGCTTTATCAAAAACGTCTGGGGCGTCGGCTACATCATCGAATAGCGCCTTTGATGGTGGGGAAGTGGATATGACAAAAGACGATAGGCAGGCATTCGAGGTACCCGATCGGCTCTTTGAATACGTGAGGTCGGTCGTCGACAACCGCGCGCTTGCAACGGTGCTGCTCTTTTTGCTGAGCCTGCTGCTGATTGGCATCGACAACATCGCCGGAATCTTGACGGTGCTGCTTGCCGGCTTTTTGCTGATCGATCGATTTGAGATCGTGCGCCGCTGCATGGTGATTGGCGGCGCCGCGTGGGCCATGACGTTGGCGATTGGCGCCATGGCGCTCGGCGGCATCGAAGGGCCGGTGCTGTTCGATGCCGGCTTTGTATTCAACATGCTTGGCTTTGTGCTGGCGCTTGCCGCGTGCGTGCTGTTCTTGTGTGGCCGCGCCCTGTACTACCAGGGCTACGAACAGGGCGAGCAGCATGCCGATTGTGTGCTGGCCGCTCGTATTCAAGATCGCCTGATCGATCACCCCGACACCTGGGACAACATCGACGGCGACTTCCTGGAGGTCGAGGATGCGCTCAACCGCGTGCGCGATCGCGAGCGTAAGGTGCAGCAGGCCCTACGCGACGAGTCGCATCGCAAGGACGATTTGGTCACGTACTTGGCACATGACCTACGCACCCCGCTTGCCAGTGTGGTGGGCTATCTTTCGCTGCTGCAAGAGGCTCCTGAGCTGCCGGTTGAGCAACGTGCGCACTTTACGGGCGTGGCTCTCGACAAGGCGCACCGGCTCGATGCACTCATCGAAGAGTTCTTCGATATCACACGCTTTGACTTCCACGATATCGTGCTCACGCGCGGCTATGTTGATCTGGGGTTGCTGCTGGCTCAGGTGGCTGACGAGTTCTATCCCATCCTCAACGAGCAGCATAAGGAAGCCCAAGTTGATATCCACGAGGACCTGACGGTGCTCGTGGATGGCGACAAGATGGCTCGCGTGTTCAACAACATCATGAAAAACGCCGTCGCCTATAGCTATGAGGGCTCGACTATCACGATTGAGGCCGGGCGCCAAGACGATGGCGGCGTGCGCGTTCGCTTTATCAATCAGGGCGATCCTATCCCTGCGGCTAAGCTCAAGGTGATCTTTGAGAAGTTCTATCGCCTGGATGCGGCGCGTGCGACCAATCGCGGTGGTGCCGGTCTGGGCCTTGCTATTGCCAAGGATATCATCGCGGCACACGGCGGTACCGTTGCATGTGAATCGACGCCCGAACACACGATATTCACCATCGAGCTGCCCGCCGCATAGCCAGCGTGCCCTTACAAACACTTGACAATGCGCTCACGTGCATATGAGCCGCGATTTCTACTATCGATACTGCTGAATTGATATCGATGTGGAGGTATGCGGTATGACGGCTGCTGCGGCTGTGGAGCCCACGGAGCTTGAAGAACTCATGGAAGCGCAGGCCGAGGCCGCGCACGAGCGCGAGGTTGGGGATGCGACTCGCCCCACGGCAGAGGATCTTGCCGCCTCGCCGACGCGCATCGACGTCGAGGGCCTCGACCTGTTCTATGGCGACCATCATGCGCTCAAGGACGTGAATATCAAGATCCGCGACAAGCAGATCACCTCATTTATCGGGCCTTCGGGCTGCGGAAAGTCCACGTTGCTGCGCTGCTTTAACCGCATGAACGACGGCATCAAGGATTGCCGTATCGAGGGCAAGATTGCGCTCGATGGTCAAGATATCCTGGGCGATTACGACATCTGCCGTTTGCGCCAGCGCGTGGGCATGGTGTTCCAGCGCCCCAACCCGTTTCCCATGAGCATCTACGACAACGTCGCCTATGGGCCGCGCGGTATGGGTGTGCGCGACCGCGTCGTGCTCGACGAGCTGGTCGAGGACTCCCTTCGTCGCGCTGCGCTATGGGATGAGGTCAAGGACAAGCTCAAAGAGTCGGGTCTGGGTCTTTCGGGCGGCCAGCAGCAGCGTCTGTGCATCGCCCGCGCGCTGGCCGTGCAGCCCGACATTCTGCTGATGGACGAGCCGACCTCGGCACTCGACCCTGTGTCGACGCTGGTGGTGGAGCAGCTGGCCTGTGAGCTCAAAGAGACCTGCACGCTCGTGGTCGTTACGCACAATATGCAGCAGGCGGCGCGTATCTCCGATTCGGTCGCATTCTTTTTGCTGGGTGAGCTGGTGGAGCACGCGCCCACCGCGCAACTCTTCAAGAATCCGACCGATCCGCGCACGGCGGATTATTTGACGGGGCGTTTTGGCTGATACCATCTAGTAAAGGTACCTTTAGGGTTAAGATGCGGTCATGCCGGCCGCAAAGGGGTTCAACATGATCTATTACGTCGAGGACGATGACAACATCAGGGATTTGACGGTCTATGCGCTGCGCAAGCAGGGGATTGAGGCCGAAGGCTTTTCGTGCGACGGTGAGTTTAAGGCTGCCGTGGCGCGACGGGTACCCGATGCCGTCCTGCTCGACATCATGCTGCCCGATACCGATGGCTTGGCGATTATGCGTCGACTGCGTGCCGATCGCCTGACGGCGACGGTGCCCATCATGATGCTTACCGCCAAGGATACCGAGCTCGACAAGGTGATGGCGCTCGATGGCGGTGCCGACGATTACCTGACTAAGCCGTTTTCGCTCATGGAGCTTGCGAGCCGCTGCCGCGCACTGCTGCGTCGCGGCGGCATGGTCAAGCAGGCGAGCGATGTGCTCAGCGTGGGCGACATCGTGCTCTCGCCCAGCCATCGCGAGGTGACCGTTGCCGGCGAGCCGCTTAAGCTCACCCTGCGCGAGTTCGACCTGCTCGAGTACCTCATGCGCAAGCCCGGCGTGGTTTTTACCCGCGAGTCGTTGCTGCAGAGCGTGTGGGGCTGGGACTTCGACGGCGGTTCGCGCACCGTTGACGTGCACGTGCAGACGCTTCGCCAAAAACTGGGCGAGCATGCCAGCGCCATCGAGACCGTGCGCGGCGTGGGCTACCGCTTGGCCGAGCCTTCTGCCGGCGATGGTGCCAAAGGCGACGACACCGCGGCCACCGCATCGGAGGAGTAACCCGTGGTCTTCGCCCCCCAGGGAAAACATACGCTGTCGCACCGCGTTTTTGTGACGATCTTTGTCTGCGCCATGGCGGTTATCGTGGCGTTTACGGTGCTGGGTGCGTTCTTTGTGCAAAACACCTTGGCGGATGCCACGAGTGCCAATCTGGCGCAGGAAACCGAGCTCATTGCTGCCGCTCTCGACGAACAGCAGGAGCCCATCCCGTTCTTGCGTAGTCTCGATCGCGAGGACTTGCGCATCACGCTGATTAACAAGGATGGATCGGTTGCCTACGACAACGAGGCGTCGCCTTCCACACTGCCCAACCATGGCGATCGCCCCGAGGTCATCGAGGCCTTTGAGAGTGGTTTGGGTTCCGCGGAGCGCGCAAGCTCTACGCTCGACGAGATTATGCTGTATCGCGCCGTCGCCCTTGATAACGGCCAGGTTGTCCGCTTGGCGCAGGCCCAGCCTGGCGTTGCGGCGATTTTGCTGTCGATGGTGGCGCCGATGCTGCTTATCGCAGCAGCGGGTGCGGGACGCTCGTTTTTTATGGCGCGCCGCGAGTCCCGTGCCATCATCGCGCCGTTGCAAGAGGTGGATTTGGACCACCCACGCCGTAGCTATGAGCACGCCTATGCCGAGATGGTCCCCATGCTTGAGCGTATCGAGTCGCAGCGCCAGGAACTCAAGCGCCAAATGGCGGTGCTAGCGGACAACGACCGTATGCGCCGCGAGTTCACGGCGAATATCACCCATGAGCTCAAGACGCCGCTTACGGCGATTTCGGGCTATGCCGAGCTCATCGCAAACGGCATGGTCGAGGGCGAGGGCGACCTGCGCAACTTTGGCGGTCGCATCTATCGTGAGGCGGGCCGCTTGGCAGCGCTTGTCAACGATATCCTTACGCTGTCTAACTTGGACGAGGCCGAGCGTGCAGCTGAGGGCGAGGCGGTGCCCATTGGGTCCACGGAGCCTATTGAGCTCTCGCGTGCCATCTACGCGGTCGAGCAGCGTCTTGAACAGGTCGCCCGTCAGGCGAATGTGACGATAAGTCATGAGACCAAGCCTGTGGTCATCGAGGGCGTGTCGCGCTTGATTGACGAGCTCATCTATAATCTGGCAAGCAACGCCATCCGCTACAATCGACCCGGCGGTACGGTTACGCTGCAGTGCGGCACCAACGACGAAGGCCATCCGTTCCTTGCGGTCGCCGACACGGGAATCGGTATCGCGCCTGAAGAACAGGGCAAGGTATTTGAGCGGTTCTATCGCGTGGACAAGAGTAGGTCCAAGGCACGCGGCGGAACCGGTCTGGGGCTTGCCATTGTCAAGCATGCGGCCCTGTATCATCACGCCACGCTCGATCTGTCGAGCGAGTTGGGCGTGGGAACCACCATTACGGTGACGTTTCCCATACAGCAGGACGAGCCATTCGCATAGCGATACAACATAGATATTGATGTAGACGCCGCATTTGACTTTCGGGTGCGGCGTTGTTGTGCAATTTTACGATTGCTTCCGACATTTTTACAGGAGAGCCTGTTTCTTATGTATAGAGTTTGGTCTCGGTAAAAAGATGCGATAACATACGGACAGTTTTGTCAATCCGAACTGGGGAAATGAAAGGCAAGCTGCATGACCCTTCTCGAACTGTTCCAGCTGCTGAAGAAGCACCTTCAGCTGGTCATCACCCTTCCGGTGGTCTGCGCGATCGCCATGGGCATCGTGTCCTTCGTTGCGATGGACAACACCTATACCGCGACGACGAGCATGTACATTCTCGCCAAGACCGACGATAGCGGTCAGATGAGCTACAACGATCTCTCGGCGAGTCAGATGCTTTCCAACGATATCGCCACGCTGCTGGATAGCGATAGCGTTAAGAGCGGCGCAGCCAATGAACTGGGCCTCACCGATCTGGATGACTACAAGGTGTCTGTTTCCTCCGAGACCACCACGCGTGTCATTACGCTTTCGGTTACCGGCACCGATGCCAAGGAGACGGCTAAGGTCGCAAAGGCCATAGCTAGCTCGGTGAGTACGGTCGCTCAGAACGTCGGCGCTGCCCAGAGCATCAACGTTATCGACGAGGCTAAGACCCCCGAAGCCCCTAGCGGCCCCAAGCGTATGCTGTACGTTGCTGTCGCGTTCCTCGCGGGCATCTTTATCGCAGTTGCCTATGTCGTTTTGGCAGACATGCTCAACACCCGCATCCGCGGTGCCGAAGAGGCAGAAGAGCTCCTGGGCATTCCCGTTGTTGGCCGAATTCCGGCTATGAAAGGTGGTAAATAGGCATGGCTAAGGCAAAGAACACCGATAAGCTCGTTGTACAGAATGCCGCCAAGACCCTTCTGGCCAACATCCGCTTTGCGAGCGTGGACGACCCCATTCGCACCATCACCGTTACCTCCTCGATTCCCAACGAGGGCAAGTCTACGGTTTCCATTAACCTTGCTCAGGCAATTGCCACGAGTGGCAAGTCCGTGCTCCTGGTTGAGGCCGATATGCGCCGCAGGTCCCTTTCCGATATGCTCGGCGTTCGTTCGCGCGGCGGACTCTATGCGGTTCTTTCCGAGCAGATCTCCATTGACCAGGCAATTGTCGAGACGGGTCAGAAGAACTTCTACTTCCTTGATGCCGAGCCGCATATTCCCAATCCTGCCGACATCATCGTCTCTCACCGCTTTGCCAAGCTGGTAAAGGCACTGTCTGCTAAGTTCCAGTACGTCATCTTCGACGCTCCCCCGGTCGGCACCTTCATCGATGCTGCCGAGATTGCCAGCCTGACCGACGGCACGCTGTTCGTGGTGCGCGAGGACTTCACCAAGCGCGAGGAGGCGCTCAACGCCATCGGTCAGCTTAAGAAGTCCGAGAAGGTCAAGCTCATCGGTACCGTTATGAACTACTGCGAGACCGAGACCAGCGAGTACTACTACTCCTACTACACCAAGGACGGTAAGAAGGTTAAGAAGGGCTCCGACGATCAGGGGACTTCCAAAAAGGGCATCTTCACCAACCGAGCAAACGTTTAGTTGATTAAGGCTGACCTATGCGTGACATTCATTGCCATATCTTGCCGGGTGTAGACGACGGCGCCGCCGATCTCGATGAGAGCTTGGCGATGCTCGAGGCTGCCAAGCGGGCCGGTGTAACCAGAATCGTTTGCACTCCTCACTGCCGTGATCCCTATTTTGATTACGACAAGATGTGGGATGCCTTTGAGCTGCTGCGTGATAACGCTGACGGTTTTCCGCTCCAGATGGGCTTCGAGGTCAACCATCGAAAGCTCGTTGAGCTTGGTATCGATGCCGCGGAGCACTTGCATTTCGATGGGACCAACGAGTTTCTGCTCGAACTTTCGACGCATGCCGATGCGTATGCGTTTAGAGAGTACGAGAACACGATTTACGATTTGCAGTGCCGTGGCTACCAGGTGATCATCGCTCATCCTGAGCGCTATCGTGCGGTTCAAAAGGATGTAAGCGTGGCGGAGCGTCTGGTCGATATGGGCTGCAAGCTGCAGGCTTCGGCGGACTTTATTGCCGGCGGTCGCTTTGGTCGCGAGAAAAAGCCGGCACAGCGCCTGTTCGATCAGAACCTGTACAGCTTCATCGCGAGCGATGCCCATAACGTGGGTCATTACGACTGCCTGGCGAAGGCTCGCGCGAAGTTTAGCGTACGCGGAGCTCATTTTCGCTAAAATCTGTCCCTAACGTTCGCATTGAATGAAAGGGCAGCCATGGATATCCAACTTAAGACGGGATGCTTTGATGACGCGGCGTTGGTGCGCCGCGTCGTTTTTATGGACGAGCAGGGCTACGAGAATGAGTTCGACGCTATCGACGAGGATCCAAACTGCATTCATGTGACGCTCTATGTAGACGGCGAGCTTGCCGGTTGCTCGCGCGTGTTTCCCGAAGAGCTTGAGCGCGTGGCTGACGCAGAGGCCCCGGTGTTGCCGGCATGCGACATGGACGAAGGCGTTGCGGCGGGGGAGACCTACATTATGGGGCGCGTCGCCGTGCTGCCGGCTATGCGTCGTCGCGGACTGGCGAGTGCGATCGTGGAGACCAGTGCTTCGTGTGCACGCGATGCCGGCGCCAAGCTTATTAAGCTGCATGCGCAGGAATACGTGCTGCCGCTCTATGTAAAGGCGGGCTACACGCAAATTGCCCCGGTAGATTACGAAGACGAGGGCCAGCCCCATGTCTGGATGGCCAAGCGCGTAGATGGCAGATAGGGACGTTCCTTTTCTGCCGGCAGCTGGGGACACTCCTTGGCAATTGACGCATTGGAGCGCTCGGACATACAGTTTTTCGATTCCGTATGTATATATGCGCGCTATTGGGTTATAAAATCTAAGTCTGAACATAGCAGGTCTGCGATGCGGCTCGGGCAACCGGGCCGTTTTTGCGGACGGGGGTAGCGCGAAAGGACTGCACATGCGTCAATTTAAGACCGAGAGCAAAAAACTGCTCGACCTCATGATCAACTCCATCTACACCAATAAGGAAATCTTCCTGCGCGAGCTTATCTCTAACGCGAGCGACGCCGTCGACAAGCTCAACTTTAAGAGCCTGCAGGATCCGAGCGTCAAGATCAACCAGGGCGACCTGGCCATTCGCGTCTCCTTTGATAAAGACGCCCGCACCATTACCATCTCGGATAACGGCATTGGCATGACCGCCGAGGAGCTCGAGCGCAATCTGGGCACCATCGCCCATTCCGGCTCCGAGGAGTTTAAGACCGAGAACGCCGAGCAGCAGGGCTCCGATGTCGACATCATCGGCCAGTTTGGCGTGGGCTTCTACTCTGCCTTTATGGTTGCCAGCCATGTGAAGGTCGTCAGCCGCGCCTATGGCGAGGATGTCGCCCATGTGTGGGAATCCGACGGTCTTGAGGGCTACACCATCGAGGACGGTGAGCGCGCCGAGCACGGTACCGATGTCATCCTGACGCTGCGCGAGAACGAGAAGCTCGATGCCGACGGCGAGGCCGAGACCTACGATCGCTTCCTGACCGAGTGGGGTCTCAAGAGCCTGATTCAGCAGTACAGCAACTATGTGCGCTACCCGATTCAGATGATGGTGTCCAAGAGCCGCCAGAAACCCAAGCCCGAGGACGCCGGCGACGATTACAAGCCCGAGTACGAGGACTACCAGGAGCTCGAGACCGTCAATTCCATGACACCGATCTGGAAGAAGCGCAGCTCCGATGTCGAGCAGAAGGACTACGACGAGTTCTACAAGTCCACGTTCCACGACTTTGACGATCCTGCGCGCACCATCAGCTTCCATGCCGAGGGCACGCTCGAGTACGATGCCCTGCTGTTTGTGCCGGGCCGCGCGCCGTTCGATCTGTACAGCAAGGATTACGAGAAGGGTCTGGCACTCTACAGCTCCAACGTCCTGATCATGGAGAAGTGCGACGACCTGCTGCCCGACTACTACAACTTTGTCCGCGGCGTCGTGGATTCCGCCGATGTGTCGCTCAACATCTCGCGTGAGACGCTGCAGCAGAACCGTCAGCTCAAGGCCATCGCCAAGCGTGTGGAAAAGAAGATCACCGCCGACCTTGAGGATATGCGTGACAACGACCGCGAGGCCTACGAGAAGTTCTTTGAGAACTTTGGCCGCGGTCTTAAGTACGGCATCTACTCGAGCTATGGCATGAAGGCCGATGAGCTCGCCGATCTGTTGCTGTTCTGGTCTGCCAAGGAACAGAAGATGATTACCCTGGCCGAGTATGCCAAGGGCATGCCCGAGGATCAGAAGGCCATCTACTACGCCGCCGGCGACTCGCGTGAGCGCTTGGCCAAGATGCCCGTGGTAAAGGGCGTGCTCGACCGCGGCTATGACGTGCTGCTGCTGACGCAGGACGTGGATGAGTTCACCTTCCAGGCTATGCGTGAGTACGTTGCCGCCGATATGCCCAAGATCTACGAGGACGATGCCGCCCGCGAGGCTGCCGAGAAGGCCGTGGCCGATGGTGCCGAGCCCGAGGTTGAGGATCGTCACCTGGAGCTCAAGAACGTCGCAACCGGTGATCTTGACCTGGCGACCGAGGACGAGAAAAAGGAGGCCGAGGACGCCACCAAGGAGAACGAGGACCTCTTTAACGCCATGAAGGAGGCACTCGGCGACAAGGTCGAGAAGGTTGCCGTCTCTGCGCGCCTGACCGATGCTCCCGCGTGCATCACCACCGAGGGCCCGCTTTCGCTCGAGATGGAGAAGGTGCTCCAGAAGGGTCCCGAGGGCGCGCCCGACGGTATGCCCAAGAGCCAGCGCGTGCTCGAGCTCAACGCCAAGCACCCGGTCTTTTCCAAGCTCGTCGCCGCTCAGAAGGCGGGCGACGCCGACAAGATCAAGCAGTACTCCGGTTTGCTCTATGACCAGGCCCTGCTGGTCGAGGGCATCCTCCCCGAGGATCCCGTAGCCTTCGCGGCGGCTGTTTGCAACTTGATGTAGTTCGGGGATACGGCACCGTAACTAGATTAGAACGAGAGTGGATAATCTCCCACTTTTGGCTCGAATGCGGGCTTGAAGTGAGAGATTTTCCACTCTCGTTTCCTTTTGAATGATCCCTCCGTCCCCAAGGGATCATTTATTTGTGCGGGTTGTGGTTTTGTGACCTGCTGAAATTTAAGATACTGTACAACTGTACGTTAACTCATCTTCGTAGTATATTGCTACCCGCAAAACTCAACACCATTGTGCTTTGAGACGTTAAAGCGCCTACTACAATGGTTGTCGATAGTACGATTCGATTCAACGACAGGATGGATGGTCCAAGCGTGAGTCTCGGCAGCAAACTATCCAATGCAAAGGTCTCCTTTGCGATATTTAAGCGCGACATTAAGCGACTGCTTGTGAACCCCGTCGCCTTGGTGGTTACCCTTGGCGTGTGCGTTATTCCCTCGCTGTATGCCTGGTACAACATCGTGGCCAACTGGGATCCGTACGGAAACACCCAGGGCATCAAGATTGCCATCGCCAACAACGATCGGGGCACCCAAAACGACCTGGTGGGCGAGTTCAACGCGGGCGATCAGGTCGTCGATCAGCTCAAGGAGAACGATCAGCTGGGCTGGACCTTCGTCGATTCTGCGGCCGATGCCAAAGAGGGCGTCGAGAGCGGTGAGTACTATGCGGCCATCGTAGTCCCCAAGAACTTCTCGGATAACCTGGTTTCGATGCTCGACGGCAACTACCATCAGCCCAAGCTTACGTACTACGTCAATGAGAAGAAGAGCGCTATTGCGCCCAAGGTTACCGACACCGGTGCAAACACCATCGAGGAGCAGATCAACTCGGAATTTGTCTCCACGGTGGGCGAGACCGTTGCCAGTATTGCCAAGGATGCCGGAGTCGATTTAAAGGACAAGGCAACCCAGACTCAGGATTCGTTGGCCGGTTCGGTATCAGAGGCTTCCGATACGTTGGGCGAAGTGCGTGATTCGATTGGCGACATGAATGCCGCCATCGATAAGACGAGTGGTTCCATTGCCTCGGCAGATGCGGCACTTGCCGGTCTGCAGGGTCAGGCGCCGTCGCTGACGCAGGCGATCTCCCAGGGCAATGACCTGCTGGGCGAGGCTCGCGCCACGGCGGGCAACTCTGTCGCCTCGCTCTCCAAGGCGCTCTCGGAAGGCAGCCTTGCGCTCACCAAGACGTCAGCCTCTGCGAACGCTGCCATCGGCAAGCTGACGGGCACGGTCACATCTACGACCACCCGTATCGACAACTCGCTCGAGTCTCTCCAAGCGACGATCGACCACAATAAGGCCGTTATCGGGCACTTAGAGATTCTCGCCAATGACACGTCGACAGGTTCCGAGGAAATTGACGCGCGCATTGTATCGACCATCGATTTGCTTCGAGAGCAGAATGAAAAGCTTCAGAGCATCAAGGACGGTCTGTCCGCGCAGTCGAGCGCCATGTCGAATGACGCAGCGGCTGTTTCGGGTGCCAGTGACGCTATCAATAACGCAATTCATACCGGTGCGACCAACCTTGGCCAAGCCCAGACGGACTTGGGCCAAAACGCGCTGCCGAAGGCCTCGAGCGCGCTCGACTCTTTTGCTGCCGTTTCGGGCGACCTGACCGGTATCGTCTCGGGTATGACACCTACACTTGCAAATGCGCGCGGCACGTTGGCGCAGCTTAGCGCTACGCTCGGCCAGGCCAAGACCACGCTGTCCCAGACCGATTCCTCGCTTGCCAAGGTCCAGGACAAGCTTGCAACCGCCGCCAATGACATCGCGGCGCTGCAGACCTCCGAGTCCATGGGCGAGCTGGCCGATCTGATGGGCGTCGATGTCAATGACGTGGCAGATTTCATGGCGTCTCCGGTTGAGTTGACGTCCAAGTCAATCTATCCGGTCAAGAGCTTTGGCTCGGGCATCGCTCCCTTCTACACCAATCTGGCGCTTTGGGTGGGCGGCTATGTGCTCATCGCCATTTACAAGCTCGAGGTCGACCGTGAAGGTGTTGGCAGCTTTACGGCGCGCCAAGGCTACTTTGGCCGCTGGTTGCTCATGGTGATCCTGGGCGCGTTGCAGGCCATCATCGTTACGGTAGGCGATCTGGTCATTGGCGTACAGTGCGTCAGTCCGCTCCTATTTGTGCTGGGCGGCATCGCCATCTCATTTACGTACGTCAACATCATTTACGCGTTGTCCACTACGTTTAAGCATATCGGCAAGGCAATCGGCGTCATTCTTGTCATCGTGCAGATCCCGGGTTCGTCGGGCATGTACCCCATCGAGATGATGCCCGGCTTCTTCCAGTGGCTGCACCCGCTGCTGCCCTTTACCTATGGCATCAATCTGCTGCGTGAGACGGTCGGCGGCATGTATTCGTTCAACTACCTGTTTAACCTGTGCATTCTGGGCGTGTTCTTGATCGTGGCGCTCTTTATCGGCCTGCAGCTGCGTCCGCTGCTGCTCAACCTCAACCTGCTCTTTGATAAACAGCTTTCCACGACCGGTATGATGATTTGCGAGTCTAACGACCTGCCGCGCGAGCGCTACTCCTTGCGAACGGCCATGCGCGTCGTGCTCGATTCCGATTCGTACCGTCGCGAACTGCTCGATCATGCGGTCGCCTTTGAACAACGCTACCCGTACTACATCAAGGGCGGTTTTGCCGCCGTGGTGGGCGTTCAGGTCCTGCTCTTTGTCCTGTCGACGGTTCTCGATATCGACAATAACGGCAAGATCATCCTGCTTGTCATTTGGATCATCTCGGTTATTGCCATCTGCGGCTGGCTTATCAATATCGAATATATCCGCGCGAGCCTCAATACCCAGATGCGCATCTCGGCGCTTTCCGATGAGGACCTGCGTCGCGAGATGCGCGAGCACACGGCCGCCATTCCTGCCGCCCGCCGCATGTTTGGCCTCAACGCCAGCGAGCGTGGCGCCAAGGGTGGCGATCAGTCCACGGGCCGCTTGCCGCATATAGGCTCGCACCATAAATCTCAGGGCAGCGACAGCACAGCCACAAATGATGGAGATGCCACCCCGCTTGGCAAGCACTCCAAAGGAGGTGAGGCATAAATGAAGAACATCCTGCATCTGTTTAAGCGCGATGTCCAAAACGTGTCTCGCTCCGTGATCGGCTTGGTTGTCGTGATGGGCCTCATTATCGTACCGTGCCTGTACGCGTGGTTTAACATCGCCGGCAGCTGGGATCCGTACGGCAACACCGGCAATCTTAAGATCGCCGTGGTCAACACCGATGAGGGTTACGAGAGCGATCTGATCCCCGTCGAGGTTAACGTGGGCGAAAACGTGACCGCCACCCTACGCGGCAACGAGAGCTTCGATTGGGTTGTGCTTAGCGATCGCGAAAAGGCTATCGAGGGCGTTAAGTCGGGCGCGTACTATGCTGCCGTCGTTATCCCCAAAACGTTTAGCGCCGACATGATGACGCTTTTCTCGACCGACGTGAAACACGCCGATATCGAGTTTTACGAGAACCAGAAGGCCAACGCCATCGCGCAGATCGTGACCGAGAAGGGTTCGAGCGCCGTTCAGAACCAGGTTAACGAATCTTTTACCGAGACCATTACGAGCATCGGTCTTAAGACGGTGTCCAGCCTGCTCGATTACATGAGCACCGACCAAGTCAGCAACTTTATCGCCAACCTGTCCTCGACGCTCGGCGATTCGGTCCAGGACCTGCAGGACGTTCAAGCCAGCGCAACATCGCTTGCGGGCATTTTGAGCTCCACGTCCGATTCGCTGACGTCGGCGAGCGGCATGCTCAAGCAGGCCGGTGCCGTCGATGAGTCGACAAAGCAGCTCATGGAACATGCCAAAAGCGGCATCGATGATTCCAAAGAAGCGCTTAAGGCGGCAAGCGATGCCATCGATGCCGCGATCGATGGAAGTGCGGGTTCGTTCGACAATGTGTCTGCCGAGCTCGCGAAGGCGTTCGATGCCGCGAACCAGCATGTCGACCTTACGGTGTCCCAACTCAACGATGCCGCTGCGGCCCTCAATGCGCGCGCCAAGGATATCGATGAGATGGCCGATCAGCTCCGCAGCCTTGCCGACCAGGTGAGCGATGAGAATTTGAAGGACGGTCTCAAGTCTGCCGCGACGTCGCTGGGCAGAATCGCCGTTGAGTACCGCAACAATGCCAAGGATCTGGCGGCCACCGCGAAGTCTCTCTCCGATAGCATGGCAGAGGTTAACAAGTCGCGTGCCGAGGTCGATCAGGCAATCGCGGATGCCAAGGCTGGTATCTCGGGCGCCAAGATTGACTACGACTCTACGTTCTCGGTTAAGGCCAAGGAGCTCAAGAAGACTATTTCG
This sequence comes from uncultured Collinsella sp., assembly GCA_900551305.1. GTDB lineage: Bacteria > Actinomycetota > Coriobacteriia > Coriobacteriales > Coriobacteriaceae > Collinsella. The sequence continues at coordinate 8,591 of URVK01000002.1, read as the reverse complement.
GGCGTTTTGGATTCGCTCAACGGTATCTCGGGCGACCTGGATAGTGCTGTTGCCGGCCTGACCGACGCATCCGGTTCGCTGGCAAAGGGCCTCTCCAAGGCTGCAAAGCTGGTCAACAAGGCTTCCGATCAGCTGGGTGAGGCGTCGGACAAGATCAGCGCTTTCAAGGACGAGCTCGACGGCGCCTTGATGTCGGATGACCTCGCTACGATCAAGACGATGATCGGCAATGATCCCGAGGGTCTGGCCGTGTCGCTTTCCGGCCCTGTCGCACTCGACCGTAAGCCGGTCTATCCGATCCGCAACTACGGTTCGGCCATGGCGCCGTTCTACACGATTCTGTCGCTCTGGGTCGGCTCGATCGTACTGGCGGCCATGATGAAGGTCTCGGTTGACGATGAGCTTATCAACGAGCTCATCCCCGTGCGCCTGCACGAGATCTATCTGGGTCGTTACCTGTTCTTTGGCGGTTTGGCTCTACTGCAGGCAACGCTCGTGTGCGCGGGCGACATTCTGTTCTTTGGCATTCAGTGCGACAACCCGCTGCAGTTTGTGCTAGCGGGCTGGGTCGCGAGTCTCGTGTTCTCCAATATCGTCTACACGCTTACGGTTTCGTTTGGCGATATCGGCAAGGCGCTCGCAGTCGTGCTGTTGGTCATGCAGGTCGGCGGTTCGGGCGGCACGTTCCCCATCGAGATGACCGGCCCCGTGTTCCAGGCGATCTATCCGTTCCTGCCGTTTACTCACGGCATCAACGCCATGCATGCCGCCATGGCTGGCGCCTACCATATGGAGTACTGGGTTGAGCTGGGCATTCTGGCGAGCTATCTGATTCCGTCGCTGGCCTTGGGCGTCGTCTTCCGCCGTCCGGTCATCAAAGCCAACGACTGGATTATCGAAAAGCTGGAGTCGACAAAGCTTATTTAGTGCGGCAACTTTAACGCTGATGTAGCACTAATGCCAGCGAGCGAGCCGCATTTGCGCCAAGGTGACGTGAAATGAAAGGGCGCTGACCTTCTGGTCGCGCCCTTGAAATTGAACGTCAGATTGGCGTGAATGCGGCTCGCGCAGCCGTTCGCTAGAACGGCGGAACAAGACGCTTTAGCGTAGTGAATTGCGTGGGCTGCTTGGTTGTTGCTACAGTAGCGGGGCGTGCCGGGGGTCCGGTGCGCCCCGTTTTTATTTGACCATGAGGCGGCACGCAGCCATACGCGTGCGGACACCACGCCCAGATTGAGTGTGAGGATGTTCCATGGCCCAATACGCTGCCAACGAAATCGAAAACATGCCCGATAGCCCTGTGGCCCGTGAGGATTTGGGCGCGGGCGGTATTCCCAGGGGCGCCGGCGCACGCTCCCCGCTGTTCTGGAAAGTTTTGCTACTTTCGGTGGCGGTCATCTGGGGCTACTCCTTTACCACTATGAAGGACGCACTCGGCACCATTCCGGTGTTCGAGCTGCTCTATGTACGCTTTCTGCCTGCAGCGTTGGTCATGTTTGCCGTCTTCCACAAGCGCATCACTGCACATTTCAACGCTCGCAATCTGATCGTTGGCCTGAGTATGGGCGTGCTCATGTGGGCGGCCTATGCGTTGCAGACGGTCGGTCTGGCATATACTACGGCGGGCAAGAATGCTTTTTTGACGGGCACGTATTGCATCCTCGTGCCGTTCGCGAGCTATTTTCTGAGCGGAGAAAAACTCACCCGCTATAACCTGGGCGCGGCACTGCTGTGCTTGGCGGGCATTGGCTTGGTGGCGCTCGATAGCGTCGAGTTCAACATCGGTGACGTCATTACGCTGGCAGGCGCGGTCTTCTTCGCCATCCAGATGGCGGTGACCGCCAAGTACGGTCGCAAAATGGACATCAACGTTATCACGTTTTGGATGTTTGTGGGCAACGGCGTGCTGAGCCTGGTTTCGTCGCTGTTATTCGAGACCCAGGCGCCTCTGTCCGTGTGGACGCCGAACTTTATCGGTGTGATGGCGTTTCTCTCGGTGGGCTGCACATGCGTGGCTCTGCTCATCCAAAACGTCGGCCTGGCGCATGTCCCGGCTTCGACGGGCTCACTGCTCCTTTCGATGGAGTCGCCTTCGGGCGTGTTGTTTTCGGTGCTGCTGATGGGGGAGGCGCTCACCTCGCGCCTGCTCGCCGGCTTCGTGCTTATCTTCCTGTCGATTATCTTGAGTGAGACTCACTTCGATTTTTTGCGCAAAAAGCCGCGCCCGCAATTGTAAACAACTTGTTGCGCCGCCCTCCCGGGGCGGCATTTTTTATGCGTCGCCCTTAAAGTTGTACCTTGCACTTTATGCTATCAAAGTGCTTGCTGCAAAAACGTTACTGGAGGGCATCTATGGCACCAGCTTTGTCCGATTTTCAACCGCAACCAGCGCCCAAGGCTACCGCAGCGGCGCAGGCCGCTATCGGTGACGGTCTTGTTGCAGAAGCTCAGACTTTTGCAGACGAGCTTGCTGTGTGTCGACACGATCTACACCAGATGCCCGAGCTGGGTAACAACCTTCCGCAGACGTCCGCCTTTATCCAGGTGCGTCTGGACGAGATGGATATTCCCTATGCCGTGCTTGTTGACGGCTCCTGTGTCGTTGGCCTTATCGGTGCCGGCGCGGCAGCTGCTGCTCGGGGTAACGGTACGTGCACGGACAAGCAGGCCGGTACGGTCATCATGCTCCGCGGCGACATGGATGCCCTGCCCGTTGCCGAGGAATCCGGCGAGCCCTTTGCATCCACCAACGGCTGCATGCATGCTTGCGGTCACGATATGCACGCGACGGCGCTGCTTGGTGCGGCGCGCCTGCTCAAGGCCCGCGAGGCCGAGCTTGTCGACGCCAATGCCACCGTCAAGCTGCTGTTCCAGCCGGGCGAGGAAACCTTTGAGGGGGCTCGCGCTGCCATCGCCGACGGCTTGCTCGAGAACCCGCGTCCCCAGGCGGCTTTTGCCATGCACGTTAACAGCCAGTCGCCGCTCGGATTGGTGCTCTACGGGAGCCCGGCGCTTTCGGGCGTGTACGGTTTCCGCATCACGCTGCAGGGCAAGGGCGGCCATGGCTCGAGCCCCGAGATCTGCATCGACCCCATCACGGCCGGCGTCCATGTGCACCTGGCGCTTCAGGAGCTCATCGCTCGCGAAGTGCCGGCGGCCAAGGAGGTCGCACTGACTGTTGGTAAGTTCGCCGGCGGTCAGGCCGCAAATGTCATCCCCGACACTTGTGTGCTCGAGGGAACGCTGCGCGGCTTTGACGTCGAGCTCATGGAGCACCTCAAGACCCGCATCGCGGAGGTCGTCAAAGGTGTTGCCACGACCTATCGTACGCCGGCCACCATCGAGACGCTCTCGGATGTTCCCCCGCTCGTGCTCGATGACGACATGACCCAGGCTTCGCTTGGCTATGTGGGCGCGACGCTGCCCAAGGCCGCCTTCCTGCCGCTGTTCCACGCCATGGCGAGCGAGGACTTTGCGCTTATCTCAAGCGAGATCCCGAGCGCGTACTTTACGATCGGCGCCGCTGTGACCGATACGGATGAGCATTTTGCCCAGCACCATCCCAAGGCACGCTTTAGCGATGCCGAGCTGCCACTTGGCGCCGCGGCTTATGCGGCAGTCGCTTTGGGCTATATCGCCGACCACCGGTAGCACCCAATCTTGCTACTCGTTTGTTTAAAAAGGAGCAGTATGTCCCAGCAGCGTAAGTTCTTCCCCGGCTGGCTCGTGGTGGCTTCCGGCTTTGTCATCATGGCCACGTGCTACACGATTTTCGTTAACTGCATGAGCCTGTTTCAGCCGCTCGTCGTCAGCGACCTGGGCATCACGCTTGCGCAGTACAACATCTCCAACGCCATCTCCACCGTGGTGAGCGTTATCGGCTCACTTGTGATCGGTCATGTTGCCGATAAAGTAAGCGGTCGCGTTTTGGGCTCCCTCACTGTAATCGCCACCTCTGCCGTTCTTGCCAGCATGAGCTTTGTCGGTGAGCTGTGGCAGGTCTACGTGCTCTTTGCCGTCTCGGGCTGCTTTGCCGTCGCCTCGACCCGACTACTTATTAGCCTTGTGACCGCCAACTGGTTTACGGCCAAGCGAGGCCTTGCCATTTCCATCGCACTTTCGGGCACGGGCTTTGGCGGCGCTATTCTGTCTCCCATCGTGAGCTCGCTTATCGTGAGCGTTGGCTGGCGTTCCGCCTTCTTAGTGCTCGCGGCTATCTGCATGGTGGCGGCACTGCCCAGCCGCGTCCAAGCAGTTTGGCATGGCCGACCTCGGCAAGGTCACGGGCACCATTACCTCGCTTGAGATGGTCGGCGGCACCGTGGGCGCCATCGTTTCGGGTGTGCTGTCCGATGCCACGGGCTCTTTTGCGAGCACCTGGATTGTCTGCTTGGTGTGCTCGGTGGCTATGTTGGTGTTTCTGCTGGCGTCTGAGCCCATCGCCGCCAAGCTGCGTGCAAGCGTGGCGGGGGAGTAGACGTCCGTCGCTCTTTTCTGTTTGCCCCGTTCTGTTTGTGGCCGCCCTGGAAGCCGAATGGATGCTCGTACCATCATTCGGTTTCCAAGGCGGTCACGGGCCTACGAAATGACCCGTTTTCCTCCGTCCCCAAGGGATCACGTGATCCGAAGGGGACGGAGGAAAACGGGTCACAAACAGCGGCGGCGCATCTGGCCGAACGAGTCCCCATACCCTCGTTCGGTCAGACGCGCCGCCGCGTTGCTGCTTTGTGCCGTATAATGTCTACTATCTATGACGCGATACAAAAGAAAGGTGTTTGCCCATGCAGGCACAGAAGGCGGAGGGAACCCGCGACCTTATCGGCGCCGAGATGCGCGCCTGGCAAAAGATGCAGCAGATTGCGGCCAGCGTATTCGAGCCGTTTGGCTTTAAGCCCATCGAGACGCCCGCGATCGAGCAGGTGGACGTGTTTGTCCACGGCATCGGCCAGTCGACCGACGTCGTACGCAAGGAGATGTTCCGCGTGTTTAGCGGCGCCAACCTGGAGCGCGTCTTTACCGAAGGCACCGATACCAAGCTCAAGCCTAAGCAGCGTCTGGCCCTTCGTCCCGAGGGCACGGCCGGTGTGGTGCGCGCCGTCGTGGAGAACAACCTGGTGCCCCAGGGCTCCACGCCGTTTAAGGCTTACTACGCCGAGGCCATGTTCCGCGGCGAGCGTCCCCAGAAGGGCCGCCTGCGCCAGTTCCATCAGGTGGGCATCGAGTGGCTCGGCGCTCCCGATCCGGCGGCAGACGCCGAGTGCATCATCATGCTCATGGAGTTCTACAAGCGTCTGGGCTTCGATCTTTCCAAGCTCCGTCTGCTCATTAACTCGATGGGCGATCCCCAGTGCCGTCCGGCCTATCGCGAGCAGGTTAAGCAGTTCATTCTCGACCACGCCGACGAGATGTGCGACGAGTGCCGCGAGCGCGCCGAGCTTAACCCGCTGCGCGCCTTCGACTGCAAGAACGGCCATTGCCGCGAGATCATGGCCGAGGCTCCGCTGATGGGTGACAACCTGTGCGACGAGTGCCGCGAGCACTACGAGCAGGTCAAGCGCTATCTGGATGCCGCCGGTATCGAGTATGTCGAGGATCCCACCCTGGTGCGCGGCCTGGACTACTACACCCGTACCGTCTTTGAGGTCGAGGCTCCCGGCGCCGGTGTCGGCTCCATCGGTGGCGGCGGTCGCTATGACGGCTTGGTCGAGCTCGAGGGCGGCAAACCCACGGCAGGCGTTGGCTTTGCCGTCGGCTTTGAGCGCGCCCTGCTGGCCCTACAGGCCTTTGGCAGCGACCTGGGTGCCGAGGAGGTCCCGTGCGTCTACGTTGCTAACGCCGGCAAGGAGCTGCGTCAGAACGTCTTTACCATTACGCAGCAGCTTCGCGCCGCAGGCATCGTGACCGAGGCCGACTATCAGGGTCGTTCGCTCAAGGCCCAGTTTAAGCAGGCCGATAAGGTGGGCGCCAAGCTCATCCTGGTCCTGGGTGGCGACGAGCTTGCCGCCGGCAAGGTCAAAGTGCGCGACATGGAGAGCCATGACGAGGTTCTCGTCGATCTGGCCAACGTGGTCGAGGCAGTTCGCGAGCGCCTGTAGCGCATCATTTTGAACTGCGGGTCCGCCAATACGTCCCGCTCGCGGCGAACGATTGTTACGGGGGTGTTTCGCTTTTATGCGGAATGCCCCCGTTTACGTATGCCGTCCACCGAGAAATACGACCATTTAGAGCAAAAACCCTTGCAATGCAGAAAATACTTTTGTGTGGTAAAGCGCAATCAGTGTCGAAAGTATTTCTCAAGCGCCTATAATGAATACCGCATGTTACGTGCATAGAAGGAGGAATGGGAGGAAACGTGGCTGAGAACCTAAGCAACCAGTCTGTACCCGAAGCCGCGGCGCGCGTCGCTGCCGTGGTCAACCGCCTCGGTGGGCTCTAAATGGGAGCGCCCCCCCGAGATCGAGACCCCCGAGGAGCTGCGCGATAATCTGGCGCTGTTCCTGCGCCTGGAACGTCGTGTGCTTAGCGAGTATGATCCCGAGATCGCGGACCTGTTCGACAAGATTTTGACAGCCGAGATTGTGGCCAATGCTGGCAACCCCGGTAGTCGCGCTGCCGACGAGTCCGTTGACGAGCAGGGCGTGCCCACTGCCGACGAGCCCACCGCCGTGGCGTTTCGCGAAGTCGTCGATCTGATTGATAGCCTGCCGCTCGATAAGCAGCAGGTCATCGTTCGCGCCTTTACGAGCTTCTTCCACTTGGCAAACTTGTCGGAGGAGAACTACCGTGTGGCGCAGCTGCGCGAGCGCGAGGCCGGCGCATCGACCGATACCGAGGTCGATCCCGCCAACGAACTCACCGTCGCCTATCACCAGTTGGTAAACGAGATGGGTGTCGAGGGCGCCAACGAGCTGCTCGGCAAGCTCGAGTTCCACCCTGTCTTTACCGCACATCCCACCGAGGCCCGTCGTAAGGCCGTCGAGGGCAAGATTCGCCGTATCTCCAACCTGTTGGAGGAGCGTCCGCGTCTGGGCGGCTCCGACTTGGTGGAGAACGAGCGCCATATGCTGCAGGAGATCGACGCCCTGGTGCGTACGAGCCCCATCGCGCTCAAGAAGCCCACGCCGGTCGAGGAAGCCGATACCATCATCGACATCTTCGATAACACGCTGTTCGACGTTATCCCCGTCATCTACCGTCGTTTTGACGACTGGGTGCTGGGCGACAAGGCCGGCACCGGGCCGCCGCTGTGCCCGGCGCTCGTTGGATCGGCTCCGACCGCGACGGCAACCCGAACGTCACCGCCAAGGTGAGCCGCGAAGTCGCCGCCAAGTACTTCACCCACATGGTGCTCAAACTCGAGGACAAATGCCGCCGCATCGGCCGCAACCTCACGCTCGAGGCCACCTACAGCAAGCCTTCTGCCGAGCTCATTAACCTGTGGAACCATCAGGTCGAGATGAGCCCTCGGTACACGGCCCGCGCCGAGCTGATCTCCGAGCACGAGCCGCATCGCGCCGTCATGCTCGTCATGGCCGACCGTCTGAACGCTACCGTGCGTCGCATCACCGACACCATGTACCACAGCGCCGATGAGTTCCTGGATGACCTGCGCGTCGTCCAGCGCTCGCTAGCCTCCTGCGGTGCCGTCCGTGCTGCCTACGGCCCGGTCCAGACCATCATCTGGCAGGTCGAGTCCTTCGGCTTCCATATGGTCGAGATGGAGTTCCGTCAGCACTCCGTGGTGCATGCCCGCGCCCTCAAGGATATCCACGAGAACGGTATCCATGGCGACCTGCAGCCCATGACGCGCGAAGTCATCGATACCTTCCGTGCTATCGGCTCCATCCAAAAGCGCTACGGCAAGAAGATGGCGCACCGCTATATCATCTCGTTCACCAAGAGCGCCCAGCATGTGGCTGACGTCTTCGAGCTGGCCCACCTGTCCTTCGCACACGAGGAAGATGTCCCCGAGCTCGACGTGATCCCGCTATTCGAGCAGCTCGAGGACCTCGAGGGCTGCGTCGACGTGCTCGACCAGATGCTTACGCTGCCCGTGGTACAGAAGCGTCTTGCCCAGACCAACCGCCGCATGGAGGTTATGCTGGGCTATTCCGACTCCTCCAAGGACGCCGGTCCTACCACGGCCATGCTCGCGCTGCATTCCGCGCAGGAGCGCATTGCCAAGTGGGCCGAGAAGAACGATATCGACCTGGTGCTCATGCACGGTCGCGGCGGTGCCGTTGGCCGTGGCGGCGGCCCGGCCAACAAGGCCGTGCTGGCGCAGCCCAAGGGTTCGGTCAACTGCTTCTTTAAGCTCACCGAGCAGGGCGAGGTCATTTTTGCCCGTTACGGCAACCGCACGCTGGCTCAGCGCCATGTTGAGTCCGTTGCCGCCGCAACGCTTTTGCAGTCGGCCCCGAGTGTCGAGAAGACCAACACAGAGACCACGCAGAAGTTCTGGGATATGGCCGAGAAGCTTAACGCTGCAAGCCACGAGCGCTATCTGGACCTGCTGAACACCGAGGACTTTACACCGTGGTTCTCGACCGTGACGCCGCTGACCGAAGTCGGTCTGCTGCCGATCGGCTCCC
>URVK01000001.1 GCA_900551305.1 uncultured Collinsella sp. | reverse complement strand
CGGCACCCGCGGCAGCGGCAACATCATCGAGTTCGATGTCGACGAGCTCAACCTGGGCTATCGCAAGAGCCGCATCGCCGACGACGGCTTTATCGTTCTTTCTGCCACCTTCAACCTCGCACCGGGCAACGCCGCGATGATCAAGGCCGACATGAACGACTACCGCCAGCGCCGCGAGGACAAGCAGCCGCTCGACATGCCGAGTGCCGGCTCCACCTTCAAGCGCCCCGAGGGTTACTTTGCCGGCAAGCTCATCATGGATGCCGGACTGCGCGGCCATGCTGTCGGCGGCGCGCAGGTGAGCGAGAAGCACTGCGGCTTCATCGTCAACGCCGACCACGCCACCGCCGCCGATGTCGACGAACTCATCCGCCACATCCAGGCAACCGTCAAAGACCAATTCAACGTAGACCTAGAACCCGAAGTCCACCGAGTAGGCGAATTCCTTTAACAAAGAAGGCCCCGAAAGGGGCCTTCACCATATTTATTCAGACAACCCAGTCCGGTGTGTCACGCCTTGGACCCGGAAGGTCCGGGGCTGGGGGCGAGGCATAAGGTTGGTCGCGAGTTCCGCACGCAAAGAAGGCCACTTAATGTGGCCTTCGTCTTGCGCAGGACTGTAGAGCAGGCAACCTTATGCCTCGCCCCCAGCCCCGGACCAACTTGCTTCAAACCGCAGCTACGACAGCGCAATACCGCCGAGCCAGCCCCAACGCACGCCAGAGCCAGTGCCATAGAAGCTAATAAACGAATCGAGCGACTTAGACGTAATGGCACCCTCGTTGCTCATAACGATGCCGCCGCCAACATAGATGCCCACGTGGCCATAGATCAGACCCGGCATGCCGGTACCGCTATGCGATGAGTCGGCCACGATCATGCCCACCTGCAGCGCCGAGCGGTCGGAGCTATAGCACCATGCGTTAAACATATCGCACGCGTTACCGCCAAAGTAGCCAACGCCGGCGTTACGGAAGACATTGGTAACCCACGCCGCGCACCAGTTCTGACCCGGCGAAGGCGTGGAGTAGCACGCGTTGACGACGGCCTGCTGTTTGCCCGAGCCGGCATTCTGTTGCGGGGTTCCGGGCGCATACGATCCGCCACCCGAGTAGGAATTGTTCTTGTTCGCGGCAGCCGCGGCAGCCTTCCTAGCAGCCTCCTCGGCCTGGGCGGCAGCGAGGATCTCGGAATCGCGCTGAGCCATGAGCTCCTTGACGTCGTCGGAAAGACCGTTCAGCACAGTCTGGACTTCTTGCTGCTTGGCCTGCATATCCTGCATCTGAGCAGTCTGCTGATCCTTGAGCTTCTCTAAGTCAGCTTTCTGCGACTCAAGCTCGGTCTTTTGCGCATCGAGCTCTTCCTGGATGGTCTGAATGTCCTCGATGGCGTCGCGGTCGCTCTTGTTGATCTTCTCAACATAGTGCGCATTGGCGACGAGTTCCTCAAACGAGCCAGAGGCCAGCAGCAGCGACAGAATGTTCGTGCCGCCGGACTTGTAGCTGGCGGCCACGCGATCGGAAAGGTCGTTGCGCTTCTTCTTGAGCTCGGCCTTCTTTTCATCGATCTGGGCCTGCGTGTCGTCAATCTTGCCCTGGACATTCTCGATGTCGTTGAGGGTCTGGGCATTCTTGTTGGCCAGCGCCGCATACTCATTTGCGATGCTGTCGAGCTGGGCCTGAACCTCGTCGAGCTGGGCCTGGGCGGCATTCAGTTTATCGGTTGTTTCTTTGGAAGCCTCCGCCGCATGGGCGCGAGCGGGCAGGCCAAAAAGAACTGCCGCAGAAGCGGCGCCGAACAGGGCCTTGAGGGCAGTGCGGCGCGAGAGCTCCTGGGAAAGGATGGAATCGCTGTTTGGTGACATATGTACTCCGTTACATGTTTATTTATATGTCGCTCAACTCATACATATTAGCGTACATATGGCGCGTCCCAACGATTTCCACGAACGGCAGGAAACTACAAGGTCAGCGGCTCGCAAGCAAATGCCAAAGATCAGGTTATGCGTACGCAAGCTCTTCTGATGAGTACGTTAGCACAATCCTCTGCTTTTCCCACAGCGCACGATTTGGGCGTCCCTGCCTGCGCTATACTCCCCTGAAGAAGTGTTCCTGATTCGATAGGAGACTACATGTCCAAAGCACTCGACCCCAAAGATACCTGCGTCCTCGTAACCGGTGGCGCCGGCTTTATCGGCTCGCACACCGTCGTTCAGCTGCTCGAGGGTGGCTACCAGGTCGTCATCGTCGATGATCTCTCCAACTCCAGCGCCGTCGCCGTCGACCGCGTCAAGACCATCGTGGGCGACGAGGCCGCCAAGAACCTCACCTTCTACGAGGCCAACGTGCTCGACCGTGATGCGATGAACAAGATCTTCGATACCCATCAGATCGACCGCGTCATCCACTTTGCCGGCTTTAAGGCCGTCGGCGAGTCGGTGAGCAAGCCCGTCGAGTACTACCACAACAACATCGAGAACACCCTGGTGCTCATCGACGTCATGCGCAACCATGGCTGCAAGTCCATCATCTTCTCGAGCTCCTCGACCGTCTACGGCGACCCGGACAACCCGCCCGTCACCGAGGAGGATCCTAAGAAGCCCGCGACCAACCCCTATGGTTGGACCAAGTGGATGATCGAGCAGATCCTTATGGACATCCACACCGCCGATCCCGAGTGGGACGTCGTGCTGCTCCGCTACTTCAACCCCATCGGCGCTCATCCGTCGGGCCTGATCGGCGAGGACCCCAAGGGCATCCCCAACAACCTGGTGCCCTATGTCGCCCAGGTCGCCGTGGGCAAGCTCGAGGCCGTTCAGGTCTTTGGCAACGACTACCCCACCCCCGACGGCACCGGTGTGCGCGACTACATCCACGTGTGCGATCTGGCCTCTGGTCACGTTGCCGCCCTTAACTGGATGAACGGCAAGACCGGCGTCGAGATCTTTAACCTGGGCACCGGCACCGGTACCTCGGTACTCGAGGTCATCGCCGCCTTCTCCAAGGCTTGTGGCAAGGAGCTGCCCTACGTGATCCGCGAGCGCCGCGCCGGCGACATCGCTGCCAACTGGTGCGATGCCTCCAAGGCCGAGCGCATGATGGGCTGGAAGGCCCAGTACGACATCGCGGACATGTGCCGCGATAGCTGGAACTGGCAGAGCCACAACCCCAACGGCTTCGCCGACGCCGAGTAGCAAAAACCTACATACCGCTCTTGCCCCGATCTCACGTTGTGAGGTCGGGGCTTTTTTCATGGCATGTAACCATTCACCGAAAATCGACCAACTTTTTTATCTTGCCTGTACATGTTTAAACAACATGTTTTACAATAGGCGTGTCGAATCAGAACACCGGAGGCGGACTGCACACCCATCGACAGGCCGACCCCACAACAAGAAGGTTGGTGAGCGCATTCATGGAGCGTGCAAGCGGCGTCCTCATGCCCGTCTCATCTCTGCCCGGACCATACGGAATCGGCGGCTTTGGCTGGAATGCCTACGACTTCGTCGATTTTCTCGCCTCGTGCAAACAACATTACTGGCAGATTCTGCCCCTTACGACGACCAGCTATGGCGATTCGCCCTATCAGTCGTTCTCGGCCCGCGCAGGCAACCCCAACTTTATCGACTTTGCCGAGCTTATCGAGGCAGGGTATCTTGAACAGCGCGATATCGATGGCGTGTGCCTGGGATCCGACCCCAGTAACGTCGACTACGGTGCTATCTTTGGCGGCCGCCGTCAGATTCTCGACCGCGCCGCTGAGCGCTTTGCCGCCGACAAGCCGGCCGATTTCGATGACTTTATCCAGGCCAACGAGGACTGGCTCATCCCCTACTGTGAGTTCATGACCGTCAAAGAGGAGTGCGGTCTCAAGGCGTTTTGGGAGTGGCCAGCGGAGCTCCGCACCCGCGGTGAGGCTTCCGCCAAGGTCTGCGCCGACCATCCGGCGCGTATGCTCTACCACCAGATGACGCAGTACTTCTTCGATCGCCAGTGGAGCCGCCTCAAGGCCTATGCCAACGAGCGCGACATTCTCATCATCGGCGACCTGCCCATCTATGTCTCGCGTGACTCCGTCGAGATGTGGGCGACGCCTGAGCTCTTTAAGATCGACGCCGCCGGCAATCCGGTGAGCGTCGCCGGCACGCCGCCCGACCAGTTCTCGGCCACCGGCCAGTACTGGGGCAACCCCATCTACGACTGGGACGCTATGGAGTCCGATGGCTTCTCCTGGTGGGAGGGCCGCATTCGCGCCGCCCTCGACATGTACGACGTCATCCGCCTGGATCACTTCCGCGGCTTCGAGGCCTATTGGGAGGTGCCGTTCTCCTCGCCCGATTCGTCCTACGGTTCGTGGACACAGGGTCCCGGCCTCAAGCTCTTCAAGACGCTCGAGGAAAAGCTCGGCACGCTGCCTATTATCGCCGAGGACCTGGGCTTCCTTACCCCCGGCGTCATCGATATGCGCGACACCTCGGGCTTCCCCGGCATGAAGATCTTGCAGTTTGCCTTTGAGGGTACCAACTCGTATTACCTGCCGCATAACTACATCGCCAATACCGTCGCCTATGTAGGCACGCACGACAACGAGACGGCGCGCGGTTGGTTCGAGGGTACGGCCACTCCGCGTCAGCGCGAGCAGGCAGCCCTGTACACCCACCAGCAGGCAGGCGAGTCCATAACCGACGCGCTCAACCGAACCATCGCCGCCAGCGTGAGCGATACCTGCATCTACACCATGCAGGACTTGCTCAATCTGGGCAACGAAGCGCGCATCAACACCCCTGCCACCCTGGGCGGCAACTGGACCTGGCGCATGCTTGATGGCGCCATCACCCGCGAGCTCGAGCACAAGCTTACCGACTGGACCGAGACCTACTTCCGCATCCCGTCGGAAGCCGAAATCGAGCTTCCCCAATAGGAGCCACCGCGCCCGACCTCACCCCACCGTGCGGACGCGACCGCTTTTCCCGCGCGAGGCCACTCCAATCCCCCTCGCGCGGGCTTCTTTTGAATTTCTGACATGTCGTCAACTCACCACAGGAGGAAACATGCCCCGTATCAATCTTGCGGATCTTGCCGAGCAGTCCTTTGGAACTTCGCTCGAGCAGCTCGATGACCGCCGCATTTACAAACTGCTGGTCAAGCTCGTGCAGGAGCGCTCCTCCGCCTGCCCGCTCAACAATGGCAAGAAAAAGCTCTATTACATCTCCGCCGAATTCTTGATCGGCAAGTTGCTCATCAACAACATGATCGACCTCGGTATCTATGGCGAGGTTAAGGACCAGCTCACCGCCGCGGGCCACGACCTCAATAAGATTGAGGAGTTTGAGGTCGAGCCGTCGCTCGGCAACGGCGGCCTGGGCCGCCTGGCCGCGTGCTTTCTGGATTCCATCGCCACGTTGGGCCTGACCGGCGACGGCGTGGGCCTCAACTACCATTACGGCCTGTTCCGTCAGCGCTTTGTCGACAATCAGCAGAAGGCCGTCCCCGACGAATGGCTCGGCGAGCAGGATATCCTGATCGATGACGACCGCTCCTACACTGTTGAGTTCGGCGACTTTGCCGTTACCTCCAAGCTCGTCAACATCGACGTGCCCGGCTACGGCCAGCCCGCCAAGAATCGCCTGCGCCTGTTCGACCTGGCAAGCGTCGACGATGGCCTGGTACCCGGCAGCTCCATCGACTTCGACAAGACCGAGATCGCCAAGAACCTCACCCTGTTCCTCTATCCGGATGATTCCGATGAGCAGGGCCGCTTGCTTCGCATCTACCAGGAGTACTTCATGGTGAGCAACGCCGCCCAGCTCCTGATCGACGAGGCCATCGAGCGCGGCAGCAACCTGCACGACCTGGCCGACTACGCCGTGGTCCAGATCAACGACACGCACCCCACCATGGTCATTCCCGAGCTCATCCGCCTGCTCACCACCGAGCATGACATTGAGTTTGACGAGGCTGTGACCATCGTACGCTCCATGGTCGCCTACACTAACCACACGATTCTTGCCGAGGCGCTCGAGAAGTGGCCGCTCACCAGCCTGCAGAAGGTCTCCCCTGCCATCGCCGACATTATCGTCAAGCTTGATGAGGTCGCAAAGGCCGAACACGACGACCCGCGCGTCGCCATCATCGACGAATACGACACCGTCCACATGGCCCACATGGACATCCACTTTGGCTTCTCCATTAACGGCGTCGCCGCACTCCACACCAAGATCCTGGAGGACACCGAGCTTCATCCGTTCTACGAGATCTACCCCGAGAAGTTCTCCAATAAGACCAACGGCATCACCTTCCGCCGCTGGATCCAGGGAGCAAACCCCGCGCTTGCCAGCCTGCTCGACGATGTGATCGGTACCGATTGGCGCAGCACCGGCGACCTGAGCAAACTTGCCGACTTCGCCGACGATAAGAGCATTCTTGAGCGCTTGGCCGCCACCAAGGCCGAAGCCAAAACCATCATGCGCGAGTTTATGGCGCTCGAACAGGGCGTGACGATCCCCTCCAACGCCATCATCGACGTCCAGGTCAAGCGTATCCACGAGTACAAGCGCCAGCAGATGCTCGCGCTCTACATCATCTGGAAGTACCTTGACATCAAGAACGGCAACAGACCTAAGCACCCCGTCACCATCATCTTTGGCGGCAAGGCAGCGCCTGCCTACACTATCGCCCAGGACATCATCCATCTGATCCTGACGCTGTCACAGTGGATCGCAAACGACCCCGACGTGGCTCCCTACCTGCAGGTCGTCATGATCGAGAACTACAACGTCACCGCCGCCGAGCGCGTGATTCCCGCTGCCGACATCTCCGAACAGATCAGCCTGGCCTCCAAGGAGGCGAGCGGCACCTCTAACATGAAGTTCATGCTCAACGGCGCTTTGACCCTGTGCACGCTCGACGGTGCCAACGTGGAGATTGCCGAGCTCGTGGGCGACGAGAACATCTATACCTTTGGTGCCTCGTCCAAACAGGTCGAACAGCTCTACGCCGACGGCACCTACAACGCCGATGCACTCTACCGCAAGCCCGGCATTAAACTGCTGGTGGACTTCATCACCAACCCGGCCTTTATGGCGACCGGCAACGCCGAGCGTCTGCAGCGCCTGCACGACGACATTAAGGGCAAGGACTGGTTTATGGCCCTGCTCGACATTGAGGAGTACATCCAGACCAAGGAGCGCGTGCTGGCCGACTACGAGGACCAGGACGCCTGGATGCGCAAGGCGCTGATCAACATCGCCAACGCCGGCACCTTCTCGTCCGACCGCACAATCTCCCAGTACAACGACGAGATCTGGCACCTGAGCTAATTCGCTTCTCTTACCCATCCTCTTGAAAGCGGAGTCGCGGCAACGCGGCTCCGCTTTTTGTGCCCCTGTGTTACCCGTGGCCTGTCTCGACCAAAAAATCTCGGCCTGTAACATCTAGCCGGCAAAATTAAGTCTACCTGTTACAAATCGAGATAAACGAAATTGTCCCGATGAACCCTCTCGAACTGTAACAGGTAACTACTGGAATCGGGTCTACCTGTTACAGAATGAGACGGACGGGCAAGGCGGCTAAAACAATCTCGAACTGTAACAGGTAGCTGCCGAAATCAGTCCTTCGTGTTACAGATCGAGATGAAAGGACAGGCAGCTCGACGCTGTCTTGATCTGTAACATCTAGACCCAATTTGCCCCTCTTCCTGTTACAAATCAAGACAAACTGGCAGATGGACAACCCCGATACAAAGAAAGGCTCCCCTCTCGCCCAGTGGACGGGAGGGGAGCCTTATATGTGACCGCGGCAAAAGGATGGCAATACCGCAGTCGCCCAAAGGGAGGGTCCGGATGCACCGGGCCTAGATAAGGTTCTTGCCAGACACCTTATCGAAGAGATGGGTCGCGTTCTTCTCAAACTTGAACCAGATGGTGTCGCCCGCCTTGAGCGCACCCTTGGCCTCAAGGTCGACAACGGGAATGATCAGGACAAACTGGCCATCGGGAGCGGTCACGTGGACATGCTCGGTCGAGCCCATGAGCTCGGTCACCTCGACGGTGCCCTGGAGTGCACCCTCCTCGTCCTTGTCGGCAAGCAGAATCTGCTCGGGGCGCACGCCGGCCGTGATCTCCTTCACGTCGCCGCCGTCCCAGTTGAGGGCAAGCTGAGCGCAGGTCTCGGGAGCGAGCGCCACGTTCATATCCTCGGTCTTGACGGTAAAGCCGTCGCCCGAGCGCACCAGCTGGGCATCGAAGAAGTTCATCTGCGGCACGCCGATAAAGCCGGCGACGAAGATGTTCGCGGGGTGGTTGAAGACCTCCTGCGGGGTGGCGATCTGCTGGACGACGCCGTCCTTCATGACCACGATGCGGTCGCCGAGAGTCATGGCCTCGGTCTGGTCGTGAGTAACATAGATGAACGTACCCTTGATCTCGTGGCGCAGCTTGATGAGCTCGGCACGCATCTGGTTACGAAGCTTGGCATCCAGGTTGGACAGCGGCTCGTCCATCAGGAAGACCTTGGGGTCACGCACGATGGCGCGGCCGATGGCGACGCGCTGGCGCTGGCCGCCCGAGAGCGCCTTAGGCTTGCGGTCGAGGTACTCGGTGATACCCAAGATCTCGGCAGCGGAGCGAACCTTGCGGTCGATCTCGTCTTTGGGGACCTTCTTGAGCTCAAGCGTAAACGCCATGTTCTCGTACACCGTCATGTTGGGGTACAGAGCGTAGCTCTGGAACACCATGGCGATGTCGCGGTCCTTGGGCGCCACGTCGTTGACGCGCTTGCCGTCGATGAGCACATCGCCCGAGGTAATGTCCTCCAGGCCGGCAACCATGCGCATCGTCGTGGACTTACCGCAGCCAGAGGGACCAACGAGAACGACGAACTCCTGGTCGTGAACGGTGAGGTTAAAGTCCTCAACAGCGAGCACGCCATCCTCGGTAACCTTGAGGTTGTGCTTCTTCTCCTCGGTCTTCTTCTTTTTGCCAAAGAAGCCCTTCTTTTTGGACTCGGTGTTGGGATACACCTTCTGAACATGTTTGAGAACGATCTCGGCCATGTCTTTACCTTTCGATATGCGGCGCCATGTTGAGGGCGCCGCAGAAACTTGCAAAACAGTTACGGCATCAGCCCTTGACGGCACCTGCCACCACGCCGTCGATGATGTACTTCTGGCAGAGGATGTACATGATGACGATGGGGATAACAACCATCATGATGCAGGCCATCATGGGGCCGAGCTCGACATGGCCGTAGCCACCGCGGAAGTACTGGATCAAGATAGGAATGGTCTTGTACTTGGTGGAGTCGAGGGTGAGGTAGGGCAGCAGATAGTCGTTCCAGACCCACATGGTCTCGAGGATGCCGACCGAAAGATAGGTGGGCTTCATGATGGGAAGGACGATCTTAAAGAACACCTGGACCGGGTTGCAGCCGTCGATCATGGCCGCCTCCTCGATCTCGAGCGGGATGTTCTTTACAAAGCCGGCGAACATAAAGACCGCCAGGCCCGCGCCAAAGCCAAGATAGATAAAGCAGATGTTGAACGGCGTATTAAAGCCGATGCGGTCCGCCAAATTGGACAGCGTGAACATGAGCATCTGGAAGGGCACGACCATCGAGAACACGAACAGGTAATAGAAGAAGTTCGAGATCTTGTTGTTGACACGAACCACGTACCAAGCGCACATGGAGCAGCACACCAAGATCAGCACGACCGACGTGACCGTGATGATGAGCGAGTACATAAATGCCGAGGCAAAGCCCTGCTCGTTAAGGGCGTGCATGTAGTTTGCGAGGCCGTTGAACGTCTCGGGCGTGAGCAGATCGAATGCCGTGGTGGTGCTGATTGCAGTTGCCTTTTTAAAGGAATTGAGCGCAATCATGAACACGGGGTAGATCCACGCGAGCGACAGAATCGTAAAGAAAATCGAGAGCGCGCGATTGATAACCTTATCGCGTTTCATTACTGCTGCACCTCCTTGGACCTCGTGGCCTTAAGCTGAATCATGGAGATGGCCACGACCAGGATGCAGAAGATAACCGCCTTGGCCTGACCGATACCCTGCCATGCGATACCGGCACGCGAATAGAACGTGTTGTAGATGTTCAGGGCGAGCATCTCGGTGGAGTGCGCGGGGGCGCCGCCGGTAAGGGCGAGGTTCTGGTCGAACAGCTTAAAGCCGTTGGTGATGGACAGGAACAGGCAGATGGTGATGGTCGGCATCAGGTTAGGAATCTTAACCTTCCAAAACGTCTGCCATGCCGTAGCGCCGTCGACCTTGGCGGCCTCGATGTAGTCGGACGGAATGGACTGCAGACCAGCGATGTAGATGATCATCATGTAGCCGACCTGCTGCCACAGGGTCAGGATGATAAGGCCCCAGAAGCCAGCAGCAGAGTTAAGGGCGATGAGCTGGGCGCCCACGTTGGAGAGCAGGCAGTTGATCAGAATCTGCCAGATGTAGCCCAGCACGATGCCGCCGATCAGGTTAGGCATAAAGAAGATCGTACGGAAGATGTTGGTGCCTTTGAGCGCCTTGCGGGTGAGCGCCTGCGCAATGGCCAGGGCGATCACGTTGATGAGCACCGTCGACAGGAAGGCAAACGCCACGGTAAAGAAGAACGACGTGGCAAACTGCGGATCGGACAGCGCGCGCACGTAGTTCTCGATACCGACAAAGTGCGCGTTACTAATGATAATAAACTGGCAGAACGAGAGATAGAAACCCTGGATAAAGGGGATCACGAACCCGATCATAAACGCCAGGCACGTGGGCAGCATAAAGAGCGGCCACCAGCGCTTGAGTGCTTTGCCCATAAAAGGGTCCTTTCAATATGCAGGGGGCGGGCAAACCAACGTCTGCCCGCCCCCTGTCGCTAATCAGATAGCTTGGGCAGCAACTGCTTACTCGGAAGCAGCCTTCTCGGTCTTCCAGCCATCGACGAAGGCGTTCTTGACGCCGTCCCACTTGCTGTTATCGGCAGCGTAGGCAATCAGAGCCTGCTTGAGATTCTTCTTCCACTCCTCGGAGGGAATGTAGACGAAGTCCCAAGCGACGGTCTTCTTGCCGTCCTTGGCCATGGCAACGGCCTGCTGCGAGAAGACGTTGGTGGTCTCCTTGGCGCTCTTGAACGGAGCGGTCAGACCCATCTTGTCGGCGATGATGCTGGTCGGGGTGTCAGCGGTGACGCACCAATACATGAAGTCCTCGGTGGCCTTCTGGGCATCCTCGGAAGCCTGGGAACTGACGCACCAGTAGTTCTCGCCGCCGGAGCACAGGCCCTGGTTCTCCTCGCCGTCAACACCGATGTAGATCGGCATCATGCCAATCTGATCGTCGGTCATGCCGGCCTTGACGAGGTCAGAGTAGGCCCAAGAGCCGTTCTGGTAGAAGACGGCCTTGCCGGTTGCGAACTCGTTGGTGGCGTCGTCGCCGGTCTTGGAAGCAAGCTGCGAAGGATCGCAGGTGGAGTCGGTGATGTACAGGTCGAAGATCTGCTTGTAGTTGTCGAGGAACTCACCCTTGATCTCGTCGTCCTCCTGGTTGTGCTCCTTCTCAAACTCGTAGTAGAGCGGCATGTTGGCAAGGTGGGTGGTGTAGCGCCAGCTGGAGGAGTCGTCCATGCCGGCGGAAGTGAAGGCACCCTCGACACCAAGCTCGTCCTTGCGGGCCTGGATGTCGTCGGCACAAGCCTTCAGCTTGTCGAAGGAGTTGATGTCCTCGGCCTTGTAGCCAGCCTTCTCGAGCAGCTGCTTGTTGTAGATGATGCCGAAGCTCTCCTGGACCCAGTCGATGCACACATCCTTGCCGTCGGACTGCAGAGCCAGGGAGTCGTCAATGAGCTCACCGCGGAGCTTGGTATCGGACAGGTCGGCGCAGTAATCCTTCCAGTTCTTAAGACCGGTGGGGCCGTTGACCTGGAACAGGGTCGGAGCGGAGCTCTTGGACATCTCGGACTTAAGCTTCTCCTCGTAGGTGTTGGAAGCGGCGGTCACGATCTTGACCTCGACGCCCTTCTCCTTCTTATAGGCCTTGGCGATCTCCTTCCACTCCTTGTCGACCTCGGGCTTGAATTAGAGGAAGTAGACCTCGGCAGCGTCACCAGAAGCAGAGGAGCCGGAGCCGGCAGAACCACCGCAACCCACGAGGCCCAGACCAAGAACTGCAGCCGCGGAACCAGCAAAGCCCAGGAACTGCCTTCTGCTCATTTCGTTCTTCATTACAATCCACCCTTTCACACCGTGGCGGCACCCTTTGCCGCCGCCTTCGGAGATTGGCTCGGGGACTTTGCCCCTTTTGCTGATTTGAACGATACGCCATTTGGCTAGTTGTTTGAACAAGTATTACTAGAGCGGTAGAAAAACTTCGGTGAACGGTAATTTCAACTTGATACTTGACAAGTTTTGTATAAACAATTATTTGTTATCAAATGCAGAGAAAACGCCCGGTCAAGCCGATGTACCGTCGGTTTGACCGGGCGTTTTCTCTTTGAGGCCATGAGTCTCGTCAGGCTGCGAGCTAGCCGGCTATCGCTTGGAATTGACGCGGTAATGGAAGATCTCGGGGTGTGTGCGAGTGTGCGTCACCTCAAACAAGATGCCATCCGAGGTGTACGACTGACTCTCCATGACGGCAACGCAGTTGTATTTGCCGAGGTCAAGATAGCTGCAGTCCTCATCGTTGGCGAGCTCGACACTCACCGTACGACGGCTCGCCATCACTTTGACACCGCGCCTGTGCTCCAGATAGCCGTAAATAGAATCTGCCGCGATCTCGGGAGTCAGGCCCTTGGCGATCGACGCCAAAAAATAGCCATGGTCCACTTGGCGCGCGTTGCCGTTGAGGCTTCGGACACGCACTACGCGAATCAACTCCTCGCCCACCTTAAAGCCCAGGTGACGAGAGAGTTGCTCGGTGCAAACCAGATGTTCGAAAGACTTAACGTCCGTCGATGCAACGGCATTGTTGCGCTTTGCAAACTCGCCAAACGACTCAACCTCTTCGAGTGCGCCCAACATGTCGGTTTCGCCCTTAAGCCAAATAACGCGCACGCCCTTGCCGTGTATGGGCTGCACAAACATCCCGTCGGCCAGCATGCTCAAAGCGCGGCGGACGGTATTGCGCGTGCAGCCAAATTCCGCGGTCAGCTCGGCTTCGGTTGGCAGCATCTCCTGAAACGCATAGGTCCCATTAATGATGCGCGAGCGTATTTCTCGGTAGATTCCTTCGTATATCGCTTTTGGCATTGTTTCACCTCTACATTATTCATTTCCGGCTAGGTACGATAGCATTTCTTAAAGTTGTTTAAACCGAATATCGGTGAAGCGACAGGATTTAGCCGTTGACGGTTTCTGTCATGCCCAAATCGGTTTCGCTCAAAACTGCCGGTACGACACTCGTCTGGTCCTCTACAATGAATCCATTGTTTAAACGTTTCCCCACGCGCAACGCGCCTCGATATTCGGAAGGCAGAACATGCTGCAAAAAATCCAACGCTTTGGCGGGGCAATGTTCGCGCCCGCCATGCTGTTTTCTATATCAGGCCTCATGGTCGGCGTCTCCGCTCTCGCAACGACTGCGGACATCGTCGGCGATCTCGCCGTATACGGAACCCCTTGGTACGTTTTCTGGGCTATCATCCAGCGCGGCTCGTGGACGGTCTTTAAACGCCTCCCGCTCCTTTTTGCCGTAGCGCTGCCCATCGGTCTTGCCCAAAAACAACCGGCTCGTTGCTGCCTCGAGGCTCTCGTCGCCTATTTTGCCTACTGCTTCTTTTTGAGCGAGATCATTAAGCTGAGCGGAGACAACCTTGGACTTGAGTACCCGTCATCTTTGACCTCCGCCAGCGGTATCACCGTCATCGACGGCATCAAGACGCTCGACACCGGCATTATCGGCCCGCTGGGGTTATCGGCAACCGTCGTTGCCATCCATGACCGCTTCTACGATGCCAAGGTTCCCGATTGGCTCGGCACCTTCTCGGGCTCCTCGCTGGTCTACCTCATCAGCTTTTTTGCCGTGTTTGCCCTTGCTGCTATCTCGGCCGCCATCGTGCCCTACGTATACGATGTAACCGATACGCTGCGTCACGCGCTTGCAGGCGTCGGTCCCTTTGGCGTGGGCATCTTTGTCTTTTTAGAACGAGCACTCGAGCCCTTTGGCCTGCACCACCTGCTCTACATGCCGATCTACTACGACAACCTGGTCATTAACGACGGCATCTACGCCACGTGGAGCAGTTTGCTCCCCATCCTCTCCCATAGCACGCGCCCCCTTAATGAGCTTGCGCCGTGGGCCGGTTTTACCGCCACCGGCTGGGTCAAGCTCTTTGGCCTTCCTGCCATCGCAGCTGCGTTCTACTCCACCGCAAAACCCGAGCGCCGCGCCGGCCTCAGGGTCATCCTTGTTCCCGCCATCATCGCTTCGGTGGTTTGCGGCGTTACCGAGCCACTCGAGTTTCTCTTTATGTTCACCCACCCCGGGCTCTTTTTGCTCTACGCCGTCTTATCGTCTTGCCTTGCCACAGTCATGAATCTCTTTGGCATCGTCGGCATCTTCTCGGGCGGCCTCATGGAGATGGCAGCCTTCAACTTTATTCCGCTCATGCGCACGCATGCCGGTGCCTATCTTTTGGCGCTCGGTATCGGCCTTGCCTTTAGCCTCATCTTTTTTGTTAGTTTTCGAGCACTCATCTTGGTCTATGACCTTAAGACTCCGGGCCGCGAGGATCATGTCGTCAATCGCGCGGCAATCGATTGTTTAACGGGAAGCGACTTTGCCAAAGAGCAATCTCCCAATGACGAGGTCAATAGTCGATCCGATCAAGATCACGTCCTCGCTGAGCGGGTAATTCAGCTTTTAGGTGGCGTTGGCAATATCGTGGGCGCAACCAACTGCGCCACGCGCCTGCGCGTCGAGGTCGCAGACCCTTCCATCGTTGCAGATAACGCGTCGTTTGTCGCAGTGGGCGCCAAGGGCCTCATCATTACGGGCAAGACCGCCCAGGTGATTATCGGCATCTCCGTTCCCCGCGTTAAAGAGCATTTTGACCAGATCATGGGCCTCGAGCCGGAATTTGTGCCCACCACCTCGGCCTCCCCTGCCGCCAGCGCGGCCCATAAGCGCGGCAATATTTGCTTCTTCGATATCGACGGAACGCTCGCCTGGCAAGACCCCAGGCTCGCCCAAGACCTTCCCGAAGACGAGCGGGACCTCTCCCCCTATCCCAACGAGGCGGTTTCGCAGGCAATCCGCGAGTTTGTCGCCAACGGCAACATGGCCTTTATCTGCACGGGACGTACCCTGAGCTGCATCCACCCCAAACTTCTTGAGCTGCCCTGGACCGGCATCGTCTGTCTTGCGGGCGGTTACGCCGAGATCAACGGACACACAATTCGCGATCTGTCGATGACGCCCAGTATGCTGCAGCGTCTTGCCCCCTACCTTGAGCAATCGGGCGAGGTCATCCGCTTTGAGGGCCTCAACGGCGTCGTGCGCATGAGTGCCGATGCGCCCGATGCTCCCGGATACGCGCGCACCCTGGGCGACGCAGTCACGCAGCTGCAACATTACAGTGTCTACAAGATCTTGATGTCTACATCGCTCGCCAACCACATCGCTCAAGATAAGGCACTTGAGCCGCTGCTGTGCTTTAACGAGCTCGAACTCGAGGTAACCGAAATCTCGCCCCGCGAATGCACGAAGCGCGGGGGCATCCAGTCTGTACTCGACGCCCTCGATCCCCACCACGGAACCGTATACGGCATCGGCGACGCCAGCAATGACGTCTCGCTGATGAACGCCGTCGATGTCGGTATCGCCATGGGCAATGCACCGGACTATCTCAAGGATAAGGCCGATTACGTGACCGACACCGTCGATCACGACGGTGTCGTTGCGGCGCTCGAGCATTTTAGGCTGATTTAGGCGCGCTCCATCAAACGCACGCCCGTTGTCCTAAATCGCCAAAACTGCCGCGCCAAACGCCCTAATGTGGCAATATGTTGTCTGCATATTGCATCAACGCAACCTCAGAAAGAATGCGAGAACCCGTGTCCAGTCCGTTTACCAGCTTTTTAGCCCAGCACTTTGACCAGATTAACGCCTATCTGGCCACGTTCTTTGACGGACAGGCGACCTCTGCCGATATCGAGCGCTACCTGTACGCGCCGCTCTCGGCTTTTACGGCCAACGCCGGCAAGCGCCACCGCCCGCTTATCTGCATGCTCGCCGCAACCGCAGTGGGCGGTAGCTTTGAGAGCGCCCGCAGCGCCGCGGCAGCCATCGAGCATTTCCAGTCGGGCGCGCTGATCCACGACGACATCGCCGACAACGGACAGCTTCGTCGAGGCAAGCCCTGCATGCACCTTACCGAGGGCACGGGCCTTGCCATCAATTGTGGCGACCTGGCGCTCACCATGGTCACCAAGACGGTTCTCGACGACCCCACGCTGGAGTCCGACGTGAAGCTGCGCGTGCTCCACGAGCT
Organism: uncultured Collinsella sp.; assembly: GCA_900551305.1. GTDB lineage: Bacteria > Actinomycetota > Coriobacteriia > Coriobacteriales > Coriobacteriaceae > Collinsella. The sequence continues at coordinate 14,469 of URVK01000001.1, read as the reverse complement.
TACCGAGATGATCGTCCGCACCATTGAGGGTCAAGCACTCGACCTGGGTTGGGTCCGTGACGGGCGCTTTGATATCTCGGTTGATGACTACCTGGACATGGCGACGCACAAGACCGCGTTTTACAGCGGAGCCACGCCGCTTGCCGCCGGAGCCATTATCGGCGGCGGCAACGATGAGCAAATCGAAGCGCTGCGCGCCTTTGGCCTGCACACGGGCCTTGCCTTTCAGATTCAGGACGACCTGCTCAACCTTGTCGGCACTAAGGAAGCCGCCAACAAGGACTTCCGCACCGACATCACCGAGGGCAAGCGCACGCTTGTCGCCGTACACGCCCTCTCTGATGAGCGCCACCACGACGAGGTCGAGGCGATTCTTTCCTCGGGCACCGATGATCCCGCGCAGCTCGCACGCGCCGTGGAGATCTTCCAGGAGACCGGTTCCATCGATTACGCCCACACTTACGCGCTCGACCTGACCGCTAAGGCCAAAGCGGCCATCGAGAACGTTGAGCTTGATCCGCACGCACGCGAGCTGTTCCTCTCCATGGCAGATTTCTTTGTGGAGCGCCTTAACTAACGGGGGTTATAAAATCTGTCAGCAGCGTATTTAGGCACAACTTGCTACACTGTTGAGTGCATGTTTATGCATCCCTTTGCGTTGTCTATCCGACAGACGCTCAAATAGTACGAATGGTACGCCGAAAGGGGTTCGTTCATGGAACCTATTACAACGGGCATGCAAGGAGCAGCCGTCGAGGACGTGCAGTCTCGTCTCCTGCAGCTCGGCTACACGATTGATGCCGCCGAAGTCACCGACAAGTACTTTGGAGCCACCACTGAGCAGGCCGTCAGCACCTTCAGGCTCGACAGCGGCCTTGCTGCCGGTCATGCCGTCGATATCCCCTGTTGGAGCGCCCTTGTAGACGCTTCGTATAAGCTGGGCGACCGCACCCTCTATCTGCGCATGCCCAATTTCCATGGCGCCGATGTGCAGGCCCTGCAGCGCGCTCTCAACGTTTTGGGCTTTGCCTGTGGCGAAGACGACGGCTACTTTGGTCCGCATACCGAGGCCGCCCTGCAGCAGTTCCAGGAAAATGTCGGCCTGTTTGCCGACGGCATGGCCTTCCAGGACACCTACGCCTACATCAACCGCCTGCACCATGTGTGGGAGGGCAAGCCCTCGGTCACCGAAGCCGAGTCCCGCATCGGTTTTGCTCGCGCCGCCAACGTGCTCGAGCGCTTCCAGATTGCCGTTATCGGCGAGGCCCCCATCGCACGCAGCGTTGCGTCGCGCATGTGGAATATCGCCACGGCAACGACCGACAACAGCGGCATGATGCTCTGTGACTCCGAGGTCCCAACCGACGTTGACCTGGTGCTCGAAATCGCAAGCGACGAGCTGCCCGCCGACGCCGCACCGCGCGCCACGATTGCCCTCGCCGAGTGCCACAACCTGGCCCAGCGCATCCGCACCGCCAATGTCGCCGCGCAGCAGAAGCCGGCTCGCATTCGCATTGAGCTCACGGGCATGACGCGCTACAACGGCACCTTCACGGCCAGCGACGCGCAGACACTCGCCGTACGCCTGCTCGATGGCGTTTGCGATGCCCTCGCAGATTAGGTAAACTAAACGAGTTGCTTTTGGGCAACACCACACATTGGGACGTAGTTCAACGGTAGAACTCCGGTTTTTGGTGCCGGCTGTTGGGGGTTCGAATCCCTCCGTCCCAGCCATTAAAATTGAGCGCCCTGAGCCCATAACGGCCCAGGGCGCTTTCTTGTGGGCAAGCGGAGGGATTCGAGAACCCGCAAGGGTGCGGAGCTGAGGAAACGCGAAGCGTTTTCCAGCGCAGCACGCGAGGAGCGAAGCGACGAAGCGGATGCGGGCGGCGGAGCCGCACGCGGACATCCCTCATCGCCCACCACTGATTTGATAGGCCTCCAGCGATGGAGGCCTTTCCTTTTTCATGCCCAGCGCATGGGATTCGAACCCGCCAGCACGTCTGTCACAAAGGCCGTGGTCAAAAAATGGCAAAAATGAGTACTGCTACTTTGTTTGCAACATATAAAAAGACAGTATTTGCTTAAGTTACGCAACATATGTCCATTATAAGGACTAACAGTTAGATCAAAATCGTGTATTCATCGCCATTTCGACTTGATATCTGGCCTTATTAGTCCAAAACTGCTGCTACCAAATCGGTAGCAGTACTCATATTTACTGTTTTTTGGTCAGCAGGTCCCCCTTGCCTTAGCAAATCTAAGGCAAAACGGGCTCCAGACCGCTGAATCATGCCGCATAGGGCACGTCAGCAGTCCGGAACCCGGTCCAAATTGAGTTATTGCACCGCGTTAGCCCAAGACACCCGACAGGATCTCAATCAGACTATCCACGTCGGCTTCCTCGCAGACGAGCGGCGGCAGGAAACGCAGCGTATGGGCACCCGTAGCGTTAATCACGGCACCGGCGGCCAGCGCGCGGGCAACAATATCATGCGCATCGCCCGCAGCATCATCCAAATCACAGCCGAGCATCAAGCCGCGGCCACGCACCTCGGTCACGTGCGGCAGCTTAGCGAGCTTTGCCTCCATATAGGCGCCTACCTTGGCAGCATGGTCGGCATAATCGCCGCGCACGAGCGCGGAGAGCGTCGCGGCACACGCCGTGATGGCCAGGCAGCTACCGCCAAAGGTCGAACCATGATCGCCGGGCTTAAAGACGTCGGCGATTTCCTTCTTTGCCACCACGGCACCCATGGGCACGCCGTCGGCAATGCCCTTGGCAAGGCTCATGATGTCAGGCTCCACGCCATAGGTTTGGAATGCAAACGGCTTGCCAGAGCGGAAGATGCCGCACTGGACCTCGTCGGCGATAAGCACGGCGCCCACTTCGTGTGCCAGGTCGCGCGCCGCCGCCATAAACTCCTCGGTCATGGGGTGCACGCCACTCTCACCTTGGATCGGCTCGAGCATCACGGCGCAAATTTCACTGCCCAGCTGCTTAAAGATCGCACGCAGTTCATCGACATCGTTGGGCGTGCAGGCCACAAAGCCACCCGGCAGTGGGCGGAAGCTGTCCTGCAGCCAATCCTGCATGGTGGCGGCAATGGTCTCGAGCGTACGGCCGTGGAACCCGCCGCGCATGCACACGATGGTGTTGCCGCCATTACCGGCACGCTTGGCGTACAGGCGCGCGAGCTTCATCGAGCCCTCGTTGGCCTCGGCGCCAGAGTTGGCAAAGAAGGTCTCCCAAACCTGCTCATCCGCAGCCGGGGCACCAAGAGCAGCTGCCGTGGTCTCATCGCCGGCGACAACGGCATCGGCAAGCACGCGCGCACCATCTACGTCGTCGTTAGCAAGCTTGGACAGCAGCGCCGCGACCTGTCCGCGCTGCTCAATGTAGAAGTAATTGGAGACATGCATGAGCTTTTTGGTCTGTGCCTCGAGCGCCGAGAGCACAGCCGGGTCGCCATGACCTAGGCTGCACACGCCGATGCCGGCAAGAAAGTCGAGGTACTCACGGCCATCGTCGCCGGTGAGCTTCATGCCGTGACCCTCGACAAACTCGACCGGAGAGCGGCCAAAGGTATGCATAACGTAATGGGATTCAAGCGATTGCTGAGCTGCAAGTGACATGAGATGCCTTTCGTTGGGCGCCAGACGGCGCGGGGCTATGGGTGCAGGAATGGGGCGGCTGAGGGTCAGCTAGACCGTCTGAAGCTTCTCGACCTCGTCAAGGTTCTCGGTCAGACGCGCAGCAAACGTCGAAAGCGGATGCGGATGCGTATCGAACTCGTAAGCCGTCTCGGTGGAATGGATCACGGTGCCGACGCCGGCATCGGTCAGCAGCTCCAGGAGCAGCGAATGCGGCGTAGTACCGTTAATGATGTGGGCACGAAATACGCCGCCGGTAAGCGCATCGGCGGCCGCACGCAGCTTGGGAATCATGCCCTTATCGACCTCGCCGCCGTAGAGCATTTCGTTAACCTCGTCGAGCGTTAGGTTGGAGATAAGCGAGTCCTTGTCGCTAAAGTCCTTGTACAGGCCATCGACATCGGTCAAAAAGATCGCCTTATGCGCGTGGAGCGCCGCGGCAACGGCACCGGCGGCGGTGTCGGCGTTGATGTTGAAGAAACCGCCGTCCTCCCCCGCCGCGACGGTAGCGATGACGGGGATGTACTCGCTATCGAGCAGGCGCTCGATATAGTCGGTGTTGACGTGCGTGACCTTGCCCACGCGGCCGAGCTCTGGGTCGAGCGGCTCGGCGATAAGGGTGCCGGCGTCGCTGCCGGACACGCCCACGGCCAGGTTGCCGTGGTGGTTGAGCGCCGCGACCAGCTCCTGATTGACCTTGCCGCCCAGTACCTCACGCACGATGTCCATGGTGGCAGGCGTAGTCACGCGCTGGCCGTTCTTAAACTCGACGGGGATGTCGTAGTGGCTGAGCGCCTCGTTGATAGCCTTGCCACCGCCATGCACGATGACGGGGCGCATACCGATGATCTTGAGCAAAACGATGTCGCTCATCACGTCGCGGCGCAGCTGCTCATCAACCATGGCGGCTCCGCCATATTTGATAACAACCGTCTTGCCGGTCAGGTTCTTAATCCACGGCAGCGCTTCGAACAGCAGCTGCGCGGTTGCTTCGTTGGATTCGCTCGAACGACAATCGCGTGCGAATTTCATAATCTGCCTCGTCTTTCGTATCGTTATCGCGCCGTGCTCCGCTGTCCGCAATCGCGGCAAGATGCGCAGCGTGCCCGGAATCTAGGAACGGTAGTCGCCGTTGATGGAGATGTACTCATGCGTGAGGTCGCAGGTCCACACGGTCGTTGCCGCGTCGCCTGCGCCCAGGTCGGCCGAGATCACGATCTCGGGCGCCTCGAAACGTCGTAGAGCCTCGTCCTCATCAAAGGGAACAGTCAGACCGTCGCGACAGACAGGCATGCCCATCATGTCGATGGAAACGTCTTCCTGATTAAACTTCACGCCGCACTTGCCAAGCGCCATGGCAACACGGCCCCAGTTGCAGTCGTGGCCGGCGATGCAGGTCTTAACGAGCGGCGAGTTGGAAACGGCACGGGCGGCGATATCGGCCTCCTCGTCGTTCACGGCGCCGGTAACGTTGACCGTAACAAGCTTGGATGCGCCCTCACCATCGGCGGCGATATTGCGCGCCAGGCTCTCGCACACCTCGTGCACGGCAAATGCCAACTCGTCGAAGGCATCGGAGCCCTCGACGATAGGCTCGGCATCTGCGGCAGCGGCGCCGGAGGCAAGCATGATGCAGGTGTCGTTGGTCGAGGTGTCGGAATCGACCGTTACCTTGTTAAAGGTCTGCTTGACGGTCGAGAGCAGCAGGGCATGAAGTGCCGCGGGCCCGACGGGGGCATCGGTAGTAATAACCGCGATCATGGTGGCCATATTGGGCATGATCATGCCCGAGCCCTTGCACATTCCGCCTACCGTATAGACATTGCCCGCATGACCCGCAGCCTCGCTGACATAGGACACGGCGTACTCCTTGGAGTGCGTGTCAGTCGTCATGATGGCGCGAGCGGCATCGGCGCCACCGTGGGCGGAGAGCGCCTCGTAGGCAGCAGGAATGGCGGTCTCAAACGTGTCGATCGGCAGAATCTGGCCAATCACGCCCGTGGAGGCAACCAGAATCTGCTGGGGCCCGCAGCCGATGACCTGCGATGCGATGCTGCACGTCTCGCGCGCGCATGCAAGGCCGGTCTCACCCGTGGCGGCGTTGGCATTGCCAGAGTTGACCGAAACGCCGGCGATGATACCGTAACCCTTGTCGGCACCGCCCAGGTTGGCACGGCTCACTTGCACGGGCGCCGCGCAAAAGCGATTGGTGGTAAACACGCCGGCACCGGGACAGGGTTTATCGGGCACGACGAGCGCGTAATCCAAACGCTCGGGGTTCTTGCGGAACCCAGCGTGGATGCCCGCAGCTTTAAAACCAGCCGCAGCCGTAACGCCACCCTCGACGGCGCGAATCTTGATATCAAACAGCTCGGTATTCATCGTCTTTATGACTCCTTATGTCAAACAAAAAACGGACATCGGTTGGTGCGCCATGCCAGTCGTGATCATGAGACCAGCTTAAGAGTGGCGCCCCACTCGATGCCCGACTACCAAATCGTTAACAATCGAATGTGCTACACCGGGCACGCCACTGTGGGCAAGCCTCGTCGCTCGTCAAAGCCAAAGACGATATTGGCACACTGGACCGCTTGGCCCGCAGCGCCCTTGCACAGATTGTCGATGGCGCCCGTCGCCACCAGCACGCCCGCGCGCTTGTTGAGCGCGAGGCCAATCTGGGCGGCGTTGGTTCCGACGACCGAAGCCGTCTTGGGCTGCTGGCCGGCGTCGAGCACACGCACAAAGGTGCGTCCAGCGTAGAACTGCTTGTAATAGTCGACAACGTCCTCAAGAGCCAGGGAGTCGATGGCCTGCGGCGTGAGCGGCAGCGTCACCGTGGAGAGCAGGCCGCGCTTGAGCGGTGCCAGATGCGGGGTGAAGACGACGCGATCGGTCAGGCCAAGGATTTGCTCAATCTCGGGCGTGTGGCGATGCTTGCCCACGCCGTAGGCCTCCAAGTTCTCGTCAGCGCTGCAAAAATGCGTACGAGCGTTGCAGGACTTGCCGGCACCCGTCACACCGCTGATGGCATCAACGATCACGGGGCCGCTCTGGGCAACCCAGCCAGCGCGCACGGCGGGCGCGGCGGCAAGGCTCGTTGCGGTGGGATAGCAACCGGCGCAGGCGACCAACACGGGCCTGCCAGCGGCATGGCTGGAAGCAGCGGTCTCTAAGTCCTCGCAGAACAGCTCGGGCAGGCCGAAAGCGCGGGTCTTGAGCAACTCGGGGCTCGTGTGCTCGGCGGCATACCATGCCTCAAAGGTGGCCGGATCGCTCAGGCGATAGTCGGCCGAGAGGTCAATGCAGGAGACTCCCACGGCAAGCAGGGCGGGCACCTGAGCCATGGCCGCGGTATGCGGCACGGCCAAGAAGACGGCGTCGCAGGATTTAAGCTCGGGGGCGTCATGCGTGGTGAAAACCAGATCGCTCACGCCAGCAAAGCTCGGATACACCGCGGACAACGGCTGGCCGGCATCGGCGTTGGACGTAATGGCGACAAGTTCAAACTCGGGATGACCGAGCACGAGGCGAATGAGCTCGGCTCCGGCATATCCAGCCGCGCCGACGATTCCAACCTTCAAAGACATATCAGACTCCTTGTCTGCGATTTATGCACCGATGCGCATTTCGCAGCGGTCGTTATGAAGTGGGTTGAAACTTTAGCACCAAAAGATGCATTAACACGTAAATGGTTTACATATTCATGCATTGAAACATTCCCGACACATTCGCTTGAAGGAATTGACAAATGGAGCGGGCCCCCGAGCTCATTGCGCTCCTAACGGCGCCGGGCAATACGGGGCCCGCCCATGCGAAAACCAAGTTGTTAGGATGAGCCAGCTGGCTAGAGCTCGACCGGCACCCATTCGTCGTGATTGCAGATAAAAGCCTCGGGATCCTCGACGCTAAAGAAGACGAGCGTGGGGTCGTTAGGCCCCTCATAGTGCTCGCCCAGGCGCTCTAGATGCTTCCACCCGGCTTCGCGCATTTCGTCTAAGGCCCGGTCATCCAAGCCGGCACGCCCGCGCAAGATGAGCCAGCCATGGCCCGGCCACCAACTCGTGGCCTCAAAGCGCTGATTTTGTAGCAGCTCTTGCCACACGTCTTTGGTGCGCGCTGTTACAAACCACAGCTTGCCATCCTGGATCTGCGCAAACGAAAACGGACGCACATGAGGCTGTCCGTCAACGCTCGTCGCCAAATACCATGCCGGCACCGACGTCAGATACTCCAACACCGTATTCAATCCGTCCATGTGTCCTCCTGGCACTAGCTAATTCAGAACGGGTAGTTAATTTGAGACGCGCTAGAGCTCCAGGCGCTCCTCGCTGCCGTCGATATCACAGAAACGCGCGGCAATGTTGCGGACCGAAAAGAAAGCAAGGCGGCCGTCGTTGGCACTCTCGTGTTGCTCGCCAATGCCCACCATGTGTTTAAAGCCCGCCTGGCGTACCTTGTCGCTCACGACCGCATCGTCCTCGAGCGCGGCCTCGCCGGTCAGCACAATCCAACACTCCCCCGGTTTCCAACCCGAAACCTCAAACTTGGGGTTCGCGCTGAGCTCGGCCCACACGTCCTTGTCGCGCGACGTGCAAAACCACAGCTTGCCATCATCGACCATGGCAAACGAAAACGGCCTCACGCGAGGCTGATGCCCGTCGGCCACATCGGTCGTGGCCAGATACCACGCCGGAATGCGCCTGAGATACGAACAGGCGCGCTCAAGCTGAGCCGTGCGGTCGTTGTCGGTCATAGGGACCCCTTTCTTGCGCTCGAATCGAGCTTAGACGAGTTGAAGATTGATAACGACAACGCATGTCACCAGCAGCGCCATCGCCAGCGCTGCCAGCGCGTCCTCACGGCCAAACGTAAGCGCATGCAGGCGCGTGCGGCCCTGCTCGCCGTGATAGCAGCGTGCATCCATGGCGGCAGACAGCGTCTCGGCATGGCGGAACACGCCCGTGAACAGCGGAATCGCCACACTGCCGAGCATACGCACGCCGCCGAGCGGACCGCCCGTCATGCGCGCACCGCGGCTCGCCTGCGCATCGGCCGTCTGCTTCATCTCGGTGGCAAACTGCGGCATAAAGCGCAGCGCGATACCCATGATCATGCCGAGCTCGTGCGCAGGAAGTCCCACACGCGCAAACGGCGCGAGCAGGCGCTCAAAGCCCGCGGTGAGGTCGAGCGTCGGCGTGGTGAGTGTAATGGCGCTCATGCCGGCCATCATCAACGTCAGGCGGCACGCCATAAAGGCGGCAGAACGCAGTGAGCCCTCGCTTATCTGCAGAAAGCCGAGCTGCCACAGGATGCGCCCACTCTGATCGGTAAACAAGTTGAGCACCGCGACCACGACGACGATTGCCAGCAGCGGCGCCATCGACGACAGAACGCGACGAACCGGCACCCGAGACACGGCATAGGTCAGCACAACGAAAATTGCGACCGGGGCCAGTCCGCGGAAGCCAGTGAGCGTCGTGATCAGAAACACAAAGCCCAAGAGCAGCTTGGTGCGCGGGTCCAGGCGATGGATTGCACTATCGCCGGGATAGTAACTGCCAAACGAAAACGCCTCCATCAGCAGCCCTCCTCTCGCGAGACCGTCTTGGATTTAGCAATGTCCGCGACGTTAGAAGGACCGTCCGAGCGACCGATCAGCAAATCTACCAACTCGTCGGCCAACGACTCAACCGTATAGAGCCCGCCGCGACGCAGCGGCACGCCTGCCTTCGCAAGCGCCAGCGCCATGCGCTGGGCAGCGGGAACACCCAAGCCGATTGATTTAAGCTCATCCGCATGCGCAAAAACCTGAGCGGGCGTGCCCTCGGCAAACACCGCGCCCTCGTTCATCACGACAATACGGTCGCAGCAATTGGCCAGGTCATCCATGCTGTGCGAAACCATGACAACGGTCAGGCCATCGCGGTGAAGTCGATCGATAAGCTCAAGGAAATCCCTGCGCGCAGCCGGATCGAGCCCCGCCATGGGCTCATCGAGCACCAGGACTTCAGGCTCCATGGCGAGTACGCCGGCGAATGCCACACGCCGTTGCTGACCGCCCGAAAGCTCAAAGGGACTCTTGTCGCCGACCGTGGAAAGGTCGAGGCCCACGCGCGAGAGCGATGACTCGACACGACGGTCGACTTCATCTTGCGGCAAGCCAAGGTTATGCGGACCAAACGCCACGTCCTGCGCCACGGTTTCGGCAAACAGCTGACGCTCAGGATATTGAAACACCACGCCGACCTTGGCCTTAACCGCGGCGGCGTCTTTCTTGTTTGACAGATCGAGCCCCAGCGCGCGAACGGATCCCTCCTGGGGGCGAATCAAACCGTTGAGATGCTGGACCAGCGTCGACTTACCCGAACCGGTATGACCTGCCAAGCCCAGGAACTCGCCGCGACGCACCGTCAGCGATACATCGCGCAGCGCCCACGGGCTGCTTGGGTCGTTTCCCCAGAGAGCCTGTTTGCTCGATTTGCCCGCAGTGGCCGAGCGCTTATGCCAGCGGCGGCGCTCGCGCGGACTGAGCGAATAACTGTACGAAACATGGGATAGTTCGATGACGGGCTCCGACGCGTTGTCCTCGTTGTCTACCGGAACAGTGCCGTCAGCGATTTCCAACTGGGATGCGGAAGACTGTCCCGCGGTGTCTGCCCCACTTCGCTCGGCATAAGCCTGCGCAATCTCAGCGACCATATCCACCTCGCGCACCTGCGCATGAACAGGCACGCCCTTCGTACGAAGCGCCATGCCCAGACGACACGACTCCGGCATATCCAGGTTGAGCTGCGCAAGCTCATCCGCCCGCGTCAAAATTTCCTCGGGCGTACCGAGCATGGCAACGTGCCCCGCCCGAAACACCGCGACACGATCGGCCTCGGCGGCTTCTTCCATAAAGTGCGTAATCATCACGATGGTCATACCGCGAGCGTGCAACGCGCGGCAAGCCTTCATGAGGCCCTTACGTCCACGCGGATCGAGCATCGAGGAAGCCTCGTCCAAAATGAGAACGCGCGGTTCCATGGCAAGCACGCCGGCAAGCGCCACGCGTTGCTTTTGGCCACCCGAAAGCGCATGGGTCTCGTGGCGCTCAAAGCCCACCAGACCCACGGCCTTCAGCGCCTCGCGCACGCGCTGCGCGATCTGTGCCGATGGCACGCCAAGGTTTTCGGGACCAAACGCAACATCATCTTCGACAAGCGTTGCCACCAGCTGGTCATCGGGATTCTGGAATACCATGCCCGCGGTCGAACGAATGTCATAGACCAGCTCGGGGTCGGACGCATCCATGCCGTTGATGCGCACCGTGCCCGCATCGGGCTGCAGCAGCGCATTCAGATGCTTGGCAAACGTCGACTTGCCCGACCCATTGCCACCGAGGATGCAGAAAAACTCGCCGTCCTCGATATTCAGATCGACGCCGTCGAGCGCCGGTACGGCACCGTCATAGCTAAAGGAAACGCCCCGACACTCAATCATGCGCGGCCTTTGACCTGGTCCTTTTTAGGCGTGATGAGGTTGGAGACCGCTTTATACACCGCCAGTGTCAACACCGAGTTAAGCACGGTCTTGATAAGGTTGAACGGCAGCACGGCAGGAATCATGAGCGGGGCGATCACATCGACCGAGCCATACCAGAACCATACGCCAATGGTAAGGTTTGCGACCATAGACAACGCCGTAGCGGCAATAACGCCGAGCACCAGGCCAATCACGGCACCCTTATAGGTATGCATCTTCTGATAGACGATAGCCGCGGGCAGAATGTAGCCCAGCGTGGCAACCAGGTTCATAAGCGCACCGACCCAGTCGCCCGTGGTAAGCGCATGGATAACAATCGCCATGGCGGCAACAGCGGTGCCGGCACCAGGGCCATACGCAAATCCACACACCATCGCCGGCACCAGCGACGGGTCATACGTCAAAAACGGCGCCGAAGGAAGGATAGGCAGCTGCACGTACATAAACAGGGCTCCCAAGGCACACATCAACGCCATGGTAACGAGCTGTTTGGTGCTCCACCTATTCGTGTTCTCAAAATGGATATGCTGCGACTGTTCAGACATAAGATCACCTGCCTCTTTCATCCGGACTCTAACCGTTGGTACTGGGATCTCACCAGTTCAGCCGGCATGCGAACCAACACACGCACGGGTCGCGGACTCATCGGCTCGGTCGCAGACACCTCGCCTGCGCCACGGCGTCCCTTTGACACCGCCCGATTTACCGCCAGTGGGGAATTCCACCCCGCCCTGAAACAGCAATTGCAAGTGTAGCACGAGCAGGTTCTCGCGCAAGTATGCCAAGGGTAATTTGTGGCGGGGATCAGTTGCCAAAGCAACCACGTTCCCCACCCATCCCAAAGTAGCGCGCCTTTCGCGCAAAGCGCGAAACAGCGAAGGGACACGTACTCCTATCGACCACGTCCTTCTACGCCCGCCGACCTCAAGGCCGTAAACGCAGGGAATCCGGGGGCGGGACGGGGACTTCTCTCCGGAATATTCCGCAGGACGCAAAGAGGCTCCGCAGCGCGAAGCGCGATGCGGAGCCTCTTTGCATGTCCGAGGACGTTCCGGAGAGAAGTCCCCGTCCCGCCCCCGGATTCCCGGTGGGAGTTCTAGACCTTGTCGGCCTTAGTACATACCGCCGCCCTGCTGACCAGCGGTAGCAGCAGCGATTGCGTCCTCAAGCTGAGTGTTCTTGGGGACATCGGAGACGGTAGCCTCGGTGATGAGGATCAGGCTGGCGACAGAAGCAGCGTTCTGCAGGGTGACGCGGCTGACCTTGACGGGGTCGAGGACGCCCATCTCGATCATGTCGCCCCACTCGCCGTTGGCAGAGTTGAGACCCTGGCCGGCGGGCAGCTCGGCAACCTTGTCGACCACGACAGCGCCCTCAAAACCAGCGTTCTTGGCGATGGTAGCGACCGGAGCAGTCAGAGCCTTCTTGACGATATCGACGCCGATCTTCTCCTCGGGGTCGTCGATCTCGACAGCATCGAGCGCAGGAGCAGCGTCCATGAAGGCGACGCCGCCACCGGCGACAATGCCCTCCTCGACAGCAGCGCGGGTAGCCTGCAGGGCGTCCTCGACGCGATGCTTGATCTCCTTGAGCTCGGACTCGGTAGCAGCGCCGACCTTGATGACGGCAACGCCACCGGAGAGCTTGGCCAGGCGCTCCTGGAGCTTCTCGCGATCGAAGTCAGAGGTGGTGTTCTCCATTTCGCCCTTGATCTGAGCGATGCGGGCGTCGATGGCCTCCTTGGAGCCAGCGCCGCCGACAACGACGGTGTTGTCCTTGGAGATGGTGACGGACTTAGCGGTACCGAGCATATCGGCGGTGATGTCAGCGACCTTCACGCCCAGCTCGTCCAGAGCGGCCTGGCCACCGGTGAGGACGGCAATGTCCTCGAGGATGCGCTTGCGGCGATCGCCGTAGCCCGGGGCCTTGACGGCGCAGACGTTGAGAGCGCCACGGATCTTGTTGAGGACCAGGGTCGGCAGAGCCTCGCCGTCGATATCCTCAGCGATGATGAGCAGGCCACGGCCGGCGCGCTGGACAGCCTCGAGAACAGGCATGATGTCCTGAACGCTGGAGATCTTCTGGTCGGTGATGAGGATGTACGGATCCTTCATCACGGCCTCCATGCGGTCGTTGTCCGTGACGAAGTAAGCGGAGACATAGCCCTTGTCGAACTGCATGCCCTCGACGGTGTCGATGGTAATGTCGAACGTCTGGGAATCCTCGACGGTGATGACGCCGTCCTTGCCCACGACCTCCATGGCCTCGGCGATCTTCTCGCCAACCTCGGGGTCACCAGCGGAAATGGTGCCGACGGAAGCGATCTGCTCCTTGGTCTCGACCGGCTTGGCCTGCTTCTTCATCTCAGCGACGGCGGCGTTTACAGCCTTGTCGATGCCGCGACGGATGGCCAGCGGGTTGGCGCCGGCAGCGACGTTGCGCAGACCGTCGTTGACGATAGCCTGAGCGAGCAGGGTCGCGGTGGTGGTGCCGTCACCCACGGTGTCGTTGGTCTTGGTGGCGACCTCCTTCACCAACTGAGCGCCCATGTTCTCGATGTTGTCCTCGAGCTCAATCTCCTTAGCGACGGAAACGCCGTCGTTGGTGATGGTCGGGGCACCGAACGTGCGCTGCAGAGCGACGTAACGGCCCTTGGGGCCCATGGTGACGGTAACGGCGTCGGCCAGAGTGTTGACGCCCTTTGCGAGCTTGGCGCGGGCATCGGTGTTGAACGTAATGTTCTTTGCCATGGTAGGTAATCCTCCAAAAGAAATGTGACTCGCGTCGCCGTTTCCGAGTCTTATACGGCGGACGCGTTCAAAGACGAATCAGAGATTCTGACGAGACTAGGCCTCGACGACAGCGTAGATGTCGTCGGCGCGCATCAGCAGATACTTCTCGCCGTCGACCTTGACCTCGTTGCCACCGAACTTACCGTAGATGACAACGTCGCCAACTTTGACGTCCATGGGGATGCGCTCACCCTTGTCGTTGACCTTGCCGGCGCCAACGGCAACGATGGTGCCGCGCTGCGGCTTCTCCTGAGCGTTGCTGGCGATATACAGACCAGAAGCGGTCTTCTGCTCGGCCTCGTCGGGCTTGACCAGAACACGATCTGCAAGCGGCTTCAAAGACGACATGCTTGTCTCCTCCTTTTTGGGCCGCGTGGTTGTGCCACGCGAATTAACCCTTTTTTGTTTGCGTACGCGTTGAATGGTACCCACGAATGGCGGGTTATACAACACAGAGTCAAAAAATCTTATTTTTTGGCACTTAGATTTTCTGAATGCC